>RFHE01000314.1 GCA_003696445.1 Calditrichota bacterium
CCGCGGCCTCACTCCGGAGAAACTGGAGGCCACCCGTTTTCGCCTGGCCCGGGCCTTCGGCGCCGATGCCTGTGTGGATATGGCCAAGCCCGATGCGCGGCAGTCGCTGCGCCGGTTGGTTGGTCGCCTGGCCGACCACGGACGCGCCGATGTGGTCTTCGAAACCAGCGGTAGCCCTTCCGCTTACCAGGATGCCCTGGAAGTAGTCCGGTGGGGCGGTACCCTGTGCCTGCTGGGGATCCCCACCCGCCCGGTAACCCTGGATTTTGCCCGGCAGGTCATCCTTCCCGGCATCACCTTAAAAGGCATTATCGGCCGCAGGATTTTCGAGACCTGGGAATGGATGATTCCCCTGTTGCGCAGCAGTCTGGCTTCCCAACTGCTAGAGAGCGGCTTTATCAGCCATGTTTTTCCACTTACCCGTTTCCAGGATGCGTTCGATGCCCTTCGGGATGGGAGTGGCATCAAGGTTTTGCTCCAGCCAGTTTAAATACAGGCTGGCAAGGCCTTTTTTCTGCTTCTCCACCTAATCCCCAGGTACCCAATTGGGTGCAATTTGCCTTGCGAAATTTGTCCCGCAGTACTAAACTTCTTGCACAAGGTCCATCAAACAAAATTTCTTGGAGGAGAGCCATGAAACGAATCGCCGCAGTGGGGTGTTTGCTGTTTTTGTTCGCCCTGAGTCCAATGCTTCGAGCAGGGAAAGTAATTAAAGTGACCGAAAAGGACCTAGTTGAAGGAAAGGTCGAATATATCACGATTTACCTAAATAAGAATCAGGTTCGGGTGGATACAAAGGGCGAGGACCAGAATTTCAGTGCCATTTATTCGGCAACCGACGATCGATTTGTGATGATCAACCATAGCCGGAAAGCCTACGCCGTTCTGACCAGAGAAGATGTGGATCAAATGGCCAGGCAGATGAAATCCACCATGGATCAGGTTATGGCCCAAATGCAGGAGCAGTTGAAAAACCTTCCACCGGAACAGCGCCAGATGGCCGAAGAAATGATGAAAAAGCAAATGCCGGGTCAAAATGCAGAAGAGGAAGCGGCCAGTAAAAAAGAATACAAGAAAATTGCCTCGGGCGTTCTGGTTGGCCAGTGGAAGACGGCGCATTACGAGGTTTACCAGGATGATGTGAAAGAGGAAGAAGTGTGGACCGTTTCTCCGGACAAAGTGGGCATCCAGGAAGACGATTTTTCTGTTTTCATGAAAATGCAGAAATTTTTCGAAGCCATGGTGCCAGCCGGGGAGCGTGGTAAAGCCTCCCAGGGTTTTCTGTCCGGCGAAGAATTCAAGACCTATGGTTTGCCGATCAAGACGGTGAGTTTTGATCGCGGAAAAGCCACCTCTGAGTCGGTGGTACAGAGCATCGAGGATCGTTCCCTGACCAATGCATTGTTTCAACCACCGGTTGGTTACAAAAAAACCTCCGGTTTCATGGAGTTGATGATGCAATAATCCCTCTTTTTTGCCATCAATGCGGGGCTTTGCATGGCAACATGTTTCCCGGGGGGGGGCATGTGCAACGCCTCCCGGGAAATATTTTCTTCACACTTTGCCATTACCTTGTTTGCTTCATGCACGCAGGCTGCCGGCTCACGGATTTGACCTCCTCCACCTGGTAGGATGCAGCGCTTCCAGATAAGCCCTAAAGCTGTCCTTTTTTCCGGCCGATAATCCTCAAAGTAAAATATACAGGGAGGTAGAAGTGTTCCGGTCAGGGAGGAACCAGATAAAGTCGCTAAGCTTTTCCAGCCTCTTGCTGGAGGGCTTCCCCTTGTTTGCTCTACACAGCTGCCCCCGGTTCACTTCTCCTGAACAGACCTGATTCAAGAATGGCAGAAAAGGAGGATCAGGATTGATCGAGCATTGGGCAGAGCAATTTTCTGCAGACCGGAAGTCGTTGTTCAAATTTTGGGTGGCTGCCCTTGCTGGTTTCTGGCTGTTTTGTGGTGCGGTACTTTATGGCTACGTCGCCCTTGTTGGGATCAGCCCGTTCCCCTGGGGCCTCTGGGTTTTGCTGGGAACTGTTTTGACCCTGGGCAGTTGGCTGGCCTGGCGCTTTTTGGTGGCCCTCTGGTTCAAGCCGTTGGTTTTGTTTGAGGAGTGGTTGGCTCATCTACCTGATTCGGAATACCCGGAGCCTCCACGCATGCCGCTTCTCTGGCAGGGACTGGAAAAGCGTGTCAGGGAATTTTTTGCGGCCTGCCAGGAATGCCGGGAAAGGGTAGCTTACCTTCAGGCTCGCAATCAGGAGCAGCAAGAGCATCTGGCAGCCCTGAAAGCAGAACTTGAAAGCCAGCAGGAGGAACTGGTCGATCAGTTGGAATCCATCACAGGTATGGTTGAAGCGGTAGCCAATGGGGATCTGCTGGTGGCCATGGATATTTCCAAAGGTGGACACCTGGAAACGTTGCAAGTAAGCCTGAATCGCATGGTCCAGCAGTTAAGGGGGCTAATCAATCAAGTCCACGTGGGCTTACAATCCGTGGCCGAGGCATCTCATCAGGTGTATCGCTCCGCGCAGGTGATGGCCGAAGAGTTGCAGGATCAGGCCAACCAGACCAACGAGGTGGTGGTGGCGGTTGAACAGATGTCCCGGACGATTCAACAGGCCACCGAGGAAGCCAGCCAGGCGGTGGCCGAAGCGCATCAGGCGGCGGGATACGCTCGAGAGGGAGAAGCTCTTTTCAGGCGAACGCTGGAGAGCATGGAGACTCTGGCCGAAATCGTCAATCGTTCGGCCAAAAATGTGGCTGCTCTGGGTCATTCCAGCAAGTCTATCGAAGACGTTATCAAAGTAATCGACGACATTGCCGATCAGACCAATCTGCTGGCTTTGAATGCGGCGATCGAGGCGGCCCGGGCCGGCGAGCAAGGGCGCGGTTTTGCCATTGTGGCCGATGAGATCAGAAAATTAGCCGAACGGACTACTGCAGCCACCCGAGAAATCGCCCAGATGATTGATCGCATCCAGCAGGATACCCGACATGTGGTGGAAAATATGGAACTGGGCACCGATCAAGTAAACAGTGGCATGGAACTGGCCAATCAGACCGCCGATTCATTCGGTAAGATTGTCCAGGCCATGCAAACCACGGTTAACGCCATCGAATCGATTGCCAGCGGCGCCCGTGGACAGTCCGAGGCCAGCGAACAAATCCTACAAAACATGGAACGCATTGCCATGGCTTCCGGCGAAGTTTCCAGTGGCACTCAGGAGCTGATGTTCACCGCTCAAAACCTGGAGCAGCTGATGGAGCAACTACGCCGCCTGCTGGGACAATTTCGCTTCGAAGGCCAGCCCCATCGCCCGGATCCGCTTCTCAAACCTGCCGGCCAATTGACGCTTAACGGCGATGCCGGTGGAGGCGCAACCCCATGAAAGAAGGCGGATCAAAGAGTCGCAATTTGTTCGTTCATGCGCGCATCGGCTCTCGTGTAAACGTGGCTTTGCCCATGGAATTTTGCCAGGAGATTCTGTCTTGGCAAAATCCGTTTTCACTGCCCATACAGAACCCTATGCTGCTGGGCGTGATTCATCTGCGCGGAGAAATCATGCCCATTCTCGAACTCGCCGGCCTGTTGAATTTGCCTTCCCAATGGGAGGAAAGAAAACATCGTTACCAGAAACGCAAAATTGTAGTGGTCCGTCAAGAGTCCCATCTTTTCGGCCTGACGGTTGATGCCGTCCCGGCTATTCTGGACGCTCAAAACCGCCGATTATTTAAAAAACTGGATGCCCACTGCCCGCTCTCTCCATCAATGGTGAGGGGATATCTCAAAATAAATAAACAAGAAATTTACCTTTTGAATTTGCCCGCGCTTCTGCAGCAGGCCATCCTGGAGGTGGGTGGTTGCCGCATGGCGGGTTAAACTGGAGAACAGGGACATGGGGAAAATCATTCTAGTGGTGGACGACTCCCGAAGTGTGGCCCAGTTTGTCCGCGACGTGCTGGAATCGCGGGGCTACAAAGTGCTTACTGCCACAGATGGCATGGAGGCGCTGACGCAATTGTTTAAATACGATGTGGATTTAATCATTGCCGAAGCGGATATGCCAGGTTTGAACGGCGTGGAACTGGTAAAAGCGGTTCGCAAAACTCGCAAATACCAAAATGTGCCGGTGATTCTGGTTTCCTCTTCAGGAAAACCGCCCGTTCCGCAGGAACAGCCTCCCACCGAAAAAGCAAACGTTTTTCTAAGAAAACCCTTTGATCGCAAACAAATTGAAAAGGAAGTGGAAAAACTGGTTAATTGAGGAGGAAGGTTATGAAAGTGCTGGTTGTTGACGATTCCCCTACCATGCGCCGGATGGTAAAAAATGTGCTTGTCCAGTTGGGGCATACGGACGTACTGGAAGCCGAGGATGGCATTCAGGCCCTGCAACTTCTGGAAATGCATGCAGTGGACCTTTTGATTATCGACTGGAATATGCCAGGTATCAATGGTATTGAGGTGGTTCGCAGGCTACGCCAGAAATCCCGCTACCAGTCCTTGCCGGTGATTATGATTTCCATTCGCGACAATCGCGACGATGTGCTTCAGGCCGCCCAGGCTCAGGTTTCCGGTTACCTGCTCAAACCGTTTTCTCCAACCGTGCTTCAGAAAAAAATTGAGCAAGTGTTGGCTGCACACAAGGCTGAAACGAATTAAAGGGGATACCGCAACCATCCATGAAGGACCAAATTTTTTCTGAAGAGGAGTATAACGACATATTATCCGGCTTTGTCAGTGAAGCCGCCGACCTAATCCAGCAGGTCGATGTTGACCTGGCTGCCTTGGAAAACAGAGCCTCGGATCCGGAAATCGTCAACAGCCTGTTTCGCGCTTTCCATACCATTAAAGGGGTGGCCTCGTTCTTCGATCTGCCCCGGTTGGTTGACTTAACGCACCACGTGGAGGAATTGCTTAATCGGGTTCGCCAGGGCACTTTGCAGATCAGCCCCGAGATGATTACCTTTCTTCGCGACGCTCGGGACCTGCTGGAGCAAATGGTAGAGTTGCTGGCTTCGGGCAACACGCAACTGCCGGACCCGTCGGCCTACATCGATCGCGCCCAACAACTGTGCAATCGACCGGCCGTTGAATCGGAAACGTCGCGCTCCGCGGACAGTGAACCAACCGAGCCTGCTGGCAGCACCGCAGAGGCTGTGCCCCCGGATACCGGCCACAATTCGGAACCGCTTCCCTCTGCTCCCACATTGGACTCCACCGTCAGGGTAGATGTGCAACGCTTGGACAGATTGCTCAACCTGGTCGGCGAACTCGTCCTGGTCAAAAACCGCTTCTCTCAGTTTCTCAGCCAGTTCGGCATTCTGGAACCCGGCAACGGTTTTATGACCGACCTGCAGGCGCTCAACAACCAGTTCGACCTTATTACCTCGGAACTCCAGAATGCCATCATGACTACCCGCATGCTGCCCATCGGCCGGTTGTTCAGCCGCTTCCCTCGGCTGGTGCGGGATTTGGCCCGAGAATTTAACAAGGAGGTGGAAGTGCACCTCGAAGGGCAGGATACCGAACTGGACAAATCGGTGATCGAGGTGATTGGGGATCCGCTGGTCCATCTGGTTCGCAATTGCATCGATCACGGCATCGAGTCGCCCGAAGAGCGGCGGAGAAACGGAAAGCCAGCTCGCGGGCGCATCACCCTGACCGCCCGTCACGAGGGCAACCATGTGCTGATTGAGGTGGCCGATGATGGACGGGGCATCAATCCTGCCTTGCTTAAGGAAAGAGCGGTGGAGAAGGGCCTGATTACTCCCGAAATGGCCGCCCAGATGAGCACCTCGGATGCCTACAACCTGATTTTCCGGCCGGGATTCAGCACCGCCAATCAGGTGAACCAGATTTCCGGGCGCGGGGTGGGCATGGACGTGGTCAAAACCAACGTGTCCCGGCTCAACGGCATGATCATGGTGCAGTCCGCGGTGGGCAAAGGCACGCGCTTTACCCTCAAGCTGCCCTTAACGCTGGCGATTATTCAGTGCCTCATCATCGAGGTCGGAGGTCAGCAATTTGCCATCCCACTGAGCTCGGTGCTGGAAATTACCCGGGTCAGGCACTCCGAACTGAGCCAGGTGCACAACCGGCAGGTGTTTAACCGCCACGGTAGCATCGTGCCCCTGATTCGCCTCTCGGAAGTGTTCGAACTGGAGGACCGCACGCATGCCCGGGATCCGTTTTACACCCTCCTCCTGGGTTTGCCCGGCCATGCCATTGGCCTGGCCGTGGAGAAGATTTACGGCCAGAAGGAATGTGTGGTCAAACCGCTCGGTCCCATGCTCAGTCAAATTCGTGGTCTGGGCGGCTCAACCATCCTGGGCGATGGCACCGTTGTCATGATTCTCGACATCGGAGAGATTGCCAATATGCTGAAGTTGAACGCCGTGGAGTTTTCCGGCTGATTCCTCCAGTGCTCTTCGGTTTAATTCCTCTCGGACGCCCTTGTTTGATCGACTTTCGTTGCCAGCGAGCCGCTATGGCACCAGGCACTGAGAAGCTCCACCCACCGGGGATGGGTGTTCAGGCAGGGAATCAGTTGAAAGTCCTCCCCTCCGGCGGCAAAAAACGTTTCTTTGCCCCGGATGCCGATCTCTTCCAAGGTCTCCAGGCAGTCGGCCACAAAGCCGGGACAGATGACCCGCAGCCGTTTGACTCCCTCGCCGGCCAGTCGGGCGATTTCCTGATCGGTAAAGGGCGTCAGCCAGGTGTCTTTTCCCAGGCGGCTCTGAAAGGCAACCCCCCATTTGCCTTCCGGAATGCCGGCCGCCTCGACAAACCTCCGGGTTGTTACTAGAGCCTGATGCCGGTAGCAGCGCTCGTGCGCCGGCGAAGGCGTCTGGCAGCAGTTTGCTACCTTCAGACAGTGTTGGCCTGTGGGATCGGTTTTGCGGAGATGCCGTTCGGGCAGACCGTGGAAACTGAACAATAAAAAATCGTACGGCTCACTCAAATACTCACGGGCGCTTTCCACCAGAACGGAAACGTAGTCGGGATGGTTGTAAAAAGGCGGCAGGACCTGCAGCCGGATGGGCAGTTTCATCTTTTTCAGAACCCGTTCAGTTTCCACCACCACCGTCTCGTAGGTGGACATGGCGTACTGTGGATAAAGGGGCACAAGAAACACCTCCTCCAGTTGCCCCCCGGTTCGGTTCAGCAGCTCTTTCAGGCCTGCCTCGATGGAGGGATTGCCATAACGCATTCCCAGCGCCACCGGGTCCTGGAGGCGTTTTTGCACTTCGGCCTGCAAGCGCCGGCTGATCACAATGAGGGGCGAACCCTCTTCCCACCAGATGCTCCGGTAAGCATGGGCGCTGTTTTTGGGGCGAAACGGCAAAATGAACAGACCCACAATCAATTTGCGCAGGGGATATGGGAGGTCGATCACCCGCTCGTCCATTAAAAACTGGTTCAGGTAGCGGCGTACATCGGCCACCTCTGTGGAATCCGGCGAACCCAGGTTCACCAGAAGAACGCCGCGCACGCGTTTATTTGTGCCGGAGGCCCCTGCGGATCGGTTCTCTAGTGTGGGGGTCGTGCCCATTTTTTGGCTCCTTTATCTGTTTCATGTTCTGTTGGTACTGTCCACAAGCCCTCTTCCGTTCCAGATGTCTGAATCTCAGCCCAATCACCCGGGCCTCAACCAATCCATTCCAGAAAAGGGCGAACGGGTAAAAGATAGGGCCATTTTAATCCTGTCGAAAACACTCCCACTTTTTCATTCCCAGAACCCTCAACCCTCCTGCCGGAGCTACACGTTCGTCAATAGAATTTGACAGATCGTTCAACACATTGCCCCTGCGTTTTCTCGGGTAAACATCCCGCTGCGCAGGAAAGTCGGAGCGTAACGCCAGGACGGCGCCGATTCCATTCCCTTCTTTTCAGGCTACCTTAAAGTTAAGCCCTGACGGCCGGTCGCACAAAAGGGCATTGCCCTGGCTGGCGCGGGGCCGTTTACCGGGGGATCGCCAGACCCAGAGACTGGAGGAGATTTTTCCAGGCCTGCAATTCTTTGTCGGGGAGAAAGTTGGGTTGCTGGGCCAGGACGCCTTTTTTGAGGGTGTGGTAGAAGCTGTGGTCGGTTTCCGCCCGGAGGATCAAGTCGGCTAACGCGCCGGTGTCCTGAGGAGGGAAGTAGCCGGGATAATCCTGACCCAGCAGGCCGACGTTGCCGGGAATGTGGGAGGCGAGCACGGGAACGCCCAGGGCAATGGCTTCGGAAACCACATTGGCACCCCCTTCTTTGAGCGAGCTGTGGACCAACAGGTGGCTGGAGGCCAGCAATTGTCGGGCCTGCTCGGCCGGCAACTCACCCAGCCAGCGGTAGCGCTGGTTTGCCCGGTTTTCCTGCCTGGCCCGTTCCAGTAACGGCGGTTCCAGCACGCCCCCGGCATGGTAAACCCTCAGGCGGGACTGTTCGGGGACCAGGCGAGCGGCGGCGGCGGCGCGAAAGGGGTCCTTCAGGTCCCGCAGGTGGCCCAGCACGCAGATGCGGAATTCATTTTCCGGTGGGCGGTGCGGCGGCAGCGGCGGCCCGACGGACTGGTAGATGACCCGCGTCCGGGGATGAAGCTCGACCGGCAATTCTTGCAGGGCCAGGGGTTGGAGTACCACCAGCCGGTCCGCCTGCCGTGCAGTGGCCATGCCACGTGCACTTTCCCGCAGCGGATGGTACACATCGGTGCCGGTGAGGGCCAGGACTACGGGGACTTCCGGCC
>RFHE01000315.1 GCA_003696445.1 Calditrichota bacterium
CCCCTCCAGCCGGGGCAGGCGCACCGCCGTGCCGGAGAACAGTCCCACCGCCATGAGAAGCAGACCGGGCAGGTAAGCGCCCCACCAGAAGCCCCCTGGTTCAAAGCGAGCGAATCCCTCCACCCCTTCCCTCAGCAGCACCGGCACCGCCGGCTGGAGAAAGCTGACCAGACCCAGCAGGCTACCCAGCACAAACAACCACAGGCCACGCCGGCGAAGGTACACCTCACCGTTCTGGAGCAGCACACGACCGCCCCACAGGCCGAACAGCAGGGCAATCAGAGCCGGACAAATCCAGGGACCCAGCCACACCCAGGGGATTAAAAACAGCACATCCCATTCCGTCCAGCTCACCGGCCAGCCGATGCACACCTTCAGCCAGAGGTAATAGAACAGATCCCAGACCCCGAACTGATAGACGAAAGCGGCAAAAATACGGGTCGGATTTTTTCTGACCGCCAGAAAGGCCACCGCCAGCATCATCGCTACTGTACTGGCTTCCCGGCCCAGTTCCACGGCCAGATCCAGCTGATTCATGAACCGGGGCGGAAAAATAACCAGCGGATTTTCCGGGTAATAGAGCTGTCGTAAATACACCACCACGGCCGCTTCCAGAAACGCCATGGCAATGGCGTAAATGGAAAGCCACAACAGCGTACGCCGGTGCTCCATGCTTGCTCTCCTGCATTGTCGGGTTCGACGGGAAGGAAAATTGAGCTGCCTGTGCTGCCAGGTCAAGAAAAACCGAAGGTTTCCGCCAGGGTGGTGCAATCACCAGTAGTGCTGGCTTGCCTGGCTGGGCCATGTTAAATTAAGCCAAACACCATGGAAACGCGCCACACACAGGCCGATGGAACCGAGCCGATTCGCCTTTTGCACTCTGCAGATCTGCATTTGCGCCGGGTCGGCGATGAGCGCTGGCAGGCCCTGCAGGCGCTTATCCAGAAGGGCAACGAACAGGGGGTGAACGCCCTGTTCATCAGCGGCGATCTGTTCGACAGCGGTGTGAAAGCCGTTCAGCTGCGGGCGGAGATCCGCGCCGAACTGGAGCAGGCCGCCTTTCCCGTGTACATCATTCCCGGCAACCACGATCAGCAGGCCTATCCGGAGGGGACCTTTCTGGGCGGCAACGTTCACCTCATTCAGCACCTTCATCGGCCGCAGCGGCTGGGTAACCTGTGGATCTGGGGTTTTCCCTTTCAGGACCTGAAGAGCCAGGACATTCTTCATGCCCTGCATCAGGCGGCTGCGCAGGCAGAGGAAGGTGGAACCCATCTATTGATGCTGCACGGGGAACTGCTGGACATTACCGGCGGCTGGGCCGAATACGGCGAGGAAGGCCAGCAGTCTTATTTCCCCATCCGCCTGGCTTATTTTCAGGACCTGCCCTGGCAATACGTGCTGGCCGGGCATTTTCACACCCGATTTGACGTCCATCGGATCGAAGGCGAGAAATATTTCGTTTATCCGGGCAGCCCGGTGTCGGTGAGCCGGAAGGAAGTCGGCCGGCGGCAGGCGCACTTGTTGGAAATCGGCCAGCCGCCCCGGTCCGTGCCGCTGGATACGTTCCATTACGAGAGGCGAGAATTTGTGCTCAATCCCGGGCCGCAGGCGGATTTTCTGGAATCCGTGCAGGCCGCAGTTGATCAGGCTCACCCCCAGGCCCAACTCCTGGTTAGCGTGCGAGGCTATTTCGATCGGGAGCAGATTGGCCTGAACGAAGCACAGCTGAAGCAGGTGCTGGAGAGGTTCCTGGGAGATCGGGGAGAGCTGGACTTTCAGGCGGTGGACGTGCAGCAGTTTCTGGCCACCGATCTGGTCACGGCCTTCGAAGGGTTGCTGGCGGAAGAAGAGGAGCCTGCCGAAGTCAAAGCGCTGGCCAGGGACCTGTTTTTTCAGGCCATGATTAAGGCCAACGCCGATTAAACGGGAAGATGGGAGCGCATGAAACTGGTTGAGTTTCAGATCCATCATTACGGGCCGCTGGAAGCCACCGGCAAAGTGCGCCCGGGACGGTTTGTGCTCTTCTGGGGCAGCAACGAGGACGGCAAAACCCTACTGCTGGACGCCCTGTTGCGCCTGCTCTTCGGCAAACAGGTGGTCCGGGAGATGCGAGACATTGAGCGGGTGGCCGAGCCGCCGGATGGCTACGCCGTGGTGGAGCTGAATGAAGACACGGTGGTGCGCTTTCCCGATGCCGGTTCCCTGGCCAACCAGCTGAACCTGCCGCTGGCCGATTGCCTGAATCTCTTGGTCATCCGCAACAGCGATCTGGCGCTGGCCGAGGAGAGCCGCTTTTTTGACCATGTGCGCGACCGGTTGTTTAATCTGAATTCGGCTCGCATCGAGAAACTCCAATCCGAAATTTTACGGCTGGCCAGAATCACCGCCACCGGAAAATTTTCCAATCGCGAGGAAGACGGCAAATTGAAGGAGCGCCTCGAGCGGGCCCAGGATCTGGTCGCGAAGCTGGAAGACTTTGCCGGAAATGCAAGGGCCCGGCAGCTGGACCGGGCGGAGCTGTTGCTGGTGGAAAAACAGGAGCAGCTGGCCGCCCTTCAGGAAGAACAAAAGCAGATGGAAGCGGCCCGACAGCGGGAACGCTTCGAGCAGGGGCACAGGCTGCTTGAACAGGCCAAACAAAACCTCAAAAAGCTGGAAGAGCTGGCGGCCTTCACCGAGCAGGGCTACCGGCGCTGGGAGACTGTTGAGCAGGACCTGAGGCGTCTGGACCAGGAGCGCCAGCGCCTTCAGGAACAGATTGCGGTGTCCCAGGACAGTCTAAAGGAGTTGAGGGAAAAACTCAGTGAGGCTGAGACACGCCTGCGCCGCCTTGAAAAAGAGGAGCAGGCCCTGGAGAAGGCATTAAAACCCCTTGCGGACCAGAAAAACCTTCTGGAAACCCAACTGGCCAGTGCCCTGGCCTGGAAGCGTCCGTTGCAGGGGCTGATGGGGGCTGGCGGTGTTGTCGCGCTCCTGGGGCTGGCCGGACTGCTGCTTCGGCCCTCATCGCTGGCGCAATGGTGTACCGCCGGTGGAGGCCTGCTGCTGCTTGCAACCACCCTGGTTTACCTGATCCAGCTGGTTCGCCCGCAGCGCAGGCTGCGTACTCTGGAGGTGGAAATCGAGCAAACCCTCCGGCCGTATCTGGAAGAAACGGAGGCTTACCAGCCTGGTCTGGTGGAGCGATTACTCAGGAGGCAACAGGAGCGGGTGGAGGCAGCCCGGGCGGCGCGAATCTCTGCGGAAAGTCGGCTGCGCGCCGAGGAGGCCCTGCTGCAGGAACGAGAAGCCCGGCTCAGGGACATCGCCTCGGAAGAGCAGCAGCGCCGTGCCGATCTGCTCCAGTTGCAGAGAGAGAGCGGGGTGAAAACCAGCGAAGCGTTTTTTGGCCGCCTCAGGGAACGGCAGGCGCTGGAGATGGCGTTGCAAAAAATTGCCGCCCGCCTGCAAGAAAAGTTCGGCACAACGTCCGAACAGTTGGAAGAGAATCTGCCCTTCTGGGAACAGCAATTGGGCCGGTTGTCGGCCTATCGCGAGGCTGCCCCCGGCGTGCGCTACGATGAGGGCCGGGAAAAGGCCATTGACCGGGACCTGGAGCAGCTCCGGTCAGACATTCAGGCGTTGCAGGACGGGCTGGCCGGATACCGGGATCAGTTGCGCCGGCTGGAACGGGACTGCCAGAACGTGTTGCGGGATTTCGGGGAAGCACTCCTGCTGCGCAGCCTCAGCGATGTACAGGCGGCCATCGACCGGTTACAGGCGTTTTGCCGAAAACACCAGCAGCAGCGCCAGGCGGCTGAACTGGCCTGCCGGTTGCTGAGCCGGATTCGGGAGCAGGAAAAGGAGAAATTGCAGGCGCTTTTTGGCCCCGACCAGCTGCTGGCCCGCACCTTCCGGGAAATTACCGGCGGCCTTTACACCAGTGTCGTGTACGACGTGGCGCAGAACGGTATTCAGGTGCTGCGCCGGGACGGGGCCCGGCTGTTGCCGAAACAGCTCTCCGGGGGGACCTACGACCAGCTCTATTTCGCCGTTCGGGTGGCGCTGGCGCAAAAACTTTTGGCCGAACAAACCGGCTTTTTCCTGTTGGACGATCCGTTTTTGAAATCCGATTCCCGGCGTCTGGCTCAGCAGTTGCAAATGCTGCTTCGATTGGCTGAGCAGGGCTGGCAGATTGTTTATTTTTCGGCGAAAAAGGAAGTCCGCGAGCAACTGGCCCGGGCCATCCAGGATGGAACAGTCCAACTGATTGAAACGCAGCCCCCCCGGTTTAAACAACCCCAATCGGCGAGTAAATCTTCTCCAGTTAGCGGCCAGGCATGACCTCCGTTCCGGCCATCACGCGGATTCTGGGCGTGGATTTCAGCGGAGCTCGTTTCCCGGCCTCTCGCATCTGGATTGCCGAAATAACCGGGCGGCCCGGGGAGGCTCGCCTGGCGGCCTGTTACTCCCTGGCCGAACGCCTGGGCCAGCGGGCCGACCGGGACACCTGTTACCGGCAGTTGCGCGGCCTCCTGGGCGGCCCTCCCGGCACCGCCGCCGGCCTGGATTTTCCTTTCTCTCTGCCCGCTTCCCTGGTGCGGGCATCCAGCTGGGAGGCAGTGCTGCAATGGGTTGCCCGGCGTTTCGCCACCCCGGACGCTTTTCGCGCCTACTGCCGCCGGCAAGCCGATCAGGGAGAGCCAAAACGCGACACGGACCGGCTGGCCCGTGTCCCCATGGCGCCTTCCAATCTTCGCCTTTACCGGCAGACCTATTACGGCATGGCACGGATTCTGGCGCCTCTGGTGCGCGAACAGGCGGTGGCCGTGTTGCCCTTCCACCCGCCCGACCCGAACAAACCCTGGTTGCTGGAGGTCTGTCCGGCCAGCTACCTGAAACAGAAGGGCCTTTACCAGCCGTACAAAGGTCGGCGCAGCGCTCTGGCTGATCGGCGGGCTCAGCTGCTGCATCAGCTCTTCCGGCAGGAGGGGCTTTTGTTGCCGGCCCCGGACCTTGCCGAAAAAATTGCCCGGCAGCCCGGCGGCGACGCCCTGGATGCTGTACTGGCCGCCCTCTGTGTGTACCGCGCCCTTCAGGCGGACTCGCTGCAGCCACCCCTGAAAGGGGCCGCCGCGCTGGAAGGCTGGATCTATTTCTGAGGGTCTGGCCGCCAGAAGTCCAACAGGGGAACATTTTCCCCCGCCTTGTCTGTGCACACCCAACAGGGTTATATTCTCCCACACCAAGAATCCAAGAAAAGGAGGTTGCCTCAATGATGTATCCCGAAGAACTGGTTGCTCCCATGCGGGAAGAACTGACCCGAATCGGCTTTCGCGAGTTGCGGACGCCCGAGGAGGTGGCAGAGGTCATAGAAAACGCGGAAGGGACCGTGTTTGCGGTGATTAATTCGGTTTGCGGCTGTGCGGCCGGCATGGCCCGCCCGGGTGTGGCCCTGGCGCTGCAGCACGATGTGTTGCCGGATCATCTGGTCACCGTCTTTGCCGGCCAGGACGCCGAAGCCACCGCAAAGTTGCGCAGTTACATCACCAATCATCCGCCCTCTTCGCCTTCCATGGCCCTGTTTCGCAATGGTGAGCTGATCTGGTTCATGCCGCGCTACGAAATCGAAGGCAGCAGTGCGGAGGAAATTGCCCGGAAGCTTCAGGCAGCCTTCGACACTTATTGCAGCCGGCGGGTGGCGGCGGAATAAGGGCGGCAG
>RFHE01000041.1 GCA_003696445.1 Calditrichota bacterium
GCCCATGGGCACGGTGGTCTACATGTCCCCGGAGCAGGTTCGCGGCGAGCCGGTGGATTACCGCAGCGACATCTGGGCCCTGGGCGTGTTGCTCTACGAAATGCTGTGCGGGCAGCATCCGTTTGGGGGGGAGCACGAGCAGGCGGTGATTTACCGCATTTTGAACGAGTCCCCCCGGCCGTTGCGAGCATGCCGGCCCCGGATTCCGGCTCATCTGGAGGCTGCCGTTGCCGGCGCGCTGGCCAGAGACAAAGCCCGCCGCTTTGCCAGCATGGAAGCGTTCTGCGAGGCCATACTGGGGGCCAAAACCCTCCCCCGGGTTGCACCCCGACCGTCGCTGCGTGCACTTGCCCGCCGCCTGTGGAAACCTCTTGTGGTAGCGGCAATTGCAGCTACCGTGATGCTGGTCCTGCACAAAGGGTCTGTCCCGCCGACCCCACCGCCCCGCCACACCCAGCTTACCTTTTTGGGCGATGCCGGCCTGCCGGCCCTCAGCCCGGACGGGCGATTTTTGGCCTTTACCCGGGGCATTGTGGGCTCGAATCTGGCTCGAAAAGTGTATGTAAAGGAGGTGGACCGGGGGCGGGCCGTGGAAGTGCTACAAACCGCCACGGCTATCTGGGACATTGATTGGTCGCCGGATGGGACCCGGCTGCTCATCGCCACCGACGACCAGGTGTTGCTGATTCCTCGTCTGGGAGGCAACGCCCGCCGCTTTGCCATCAGAGCCAGCTGCGCGGCCTGGGCCCCGGATGGTAGCCGCTTTGCCGTCCGACAATCAAGCCGGGAATTGAATCTGGTGGAAGCGGCCACCGGCAAAGTGACCACCATCCCGCTGGACAGTAACCAGTTCCATCCCTTTGGCGGTCCCATTCCGTCGGTGGATGTGGACTGGTCGCCGGACGGGGACTGGCTGCTGTTCGATTTCTGGGAAGAAGGGCGGGTCCTGCTGGCGCTCTATCACCTGCCGAGCGGGAAAATCCGCGTGTTGTACACGGATTCCCATGGCATCTACAGTGCCCGCTGGTCGCCCAGGGAACCGGCCATTTACTTTCTCCAATATAACCCCAGCGGCACTTCGGAACTGTGGAAGCTGCCTGTAGATTTGTCCCGCGGGCAGGCCCGGGGCAAGCCCCGCTACGTTGCCGGAGGCATGCGGGTTGCCGGACTCAGTTTCTCCCGGGACGGCAAACGGCTGGTGTGGAGCCGGTTGTTCAATCAGTCCCGCCTGTGGCTGATTTCCAACCCGGCCAGGGAGCAAAGCATGCGCCTGTTGTCCAGCGGGACGGCACAGGAAAACTACCCGGCCCTCTCTCCGGACGGTTCGCTGGTGGCCTTTCAGAGGCGACTGGGTGAACAGATCCAACTGTTTGTGCGCAGCGTGTCCGGGGGACCGGCCCGCCAGGTCACTTTTCAGCGGGATCTGAACATCCTGCCTGCCTGGTCCCCAGACGGAAAAAAACTGGCCTTTTTAACCGAGGTCGATGGCCAGAATCTCCTGGCAACCATCGGTGTGGACGGCAGCAACGAACGCATTTTCCCCCGGGCGAAACCGAAAACCGGGTTTCTGGCCTGGAAGCCGGGGAGCCGCATCGTGTACGAGGGGCGCAATCTGGCCCAGTTTCATTTGCTCGATCCGGAAAGCGGTAGCGAGAGCCTCTTCCCTGCTGCTCCAACGGAGACGCAATTGCGTTACGGGCTCCTTTCTCCGGACGGCCGAAGTATCGCCTTCATCACCCTTACGGGAGCGTTTCAGGGGCTGGTTGTGGCTTCGCTGGAGTCCGGGCTCTGGCAATTTTTAAAGGAAGGCTACGGCTTCGTCATTGGCTGGACGAGGGACGGAAAGCAGATTTATTTCCAGCAGTATGAAGGGGATTCTCTTTCGGTCGTCTGGCGGGTGCCGGCCGATGGCAGTGCAGCCCACCCCGCGCTGAAGATTCCCCTCCCGAGCGCGGACCTGGGGCCTTGCACCGTTACCGCGGATGGAAAATCAGCGGTTTGTCCAGAAATGAAAGTCTGGCGGGACCTCTGGCTGGTGGAAAACTTTGACCCGGATGTACAGTGAGTCCCCGCCCGGGTTGCAGCGGGGTGGAGCTAACCTTTGACCAGAGCAAAAAGCAAGGCGGCACATTCTGCTTGGCAAAGATGGCACTGGAGTTTCTGTTGCCTGGCAGGGGAAGTGGGATGTTCGTAAACACAAGAACGCATGAGGAGCTAAAAGAAACAGGCTTTAGGTGTCCTCCTCCACTCCAGATTAAGGCCCCCATTGTTGGGAGGTAGTCCATGGATTGAGCAGCTGCATTAGGGGTGGGAGTCTCGTTTTTATGACTCTCCGATAAAAAATTGGCTTAACGGCCTTTAGGGTGGGGTTAGCCTTTTTGAAATCTTCAACTTAATCTTTTTACTTTCTCCCTGATTTGAATCACGCTGGCTTCCTTTTTCACCCCGTTTAGACCGATTCTTATGCATAAGTACTCGATTTGCCCCTTTCTTCCAGCTAACCAAACATGTATTTTTTTGCAAAGCTTACACATTAACCTGTTTAGCAAATGCACTCAGGGGAGGGTACAGGTCATGAAGTCCATTGCGCGGCCTGCCAGCCTTTTCTCGGGACTTTTCCTGCTGCTATTGCTCATGCTTCTCGCCTGCAACAAATCCAGCACCGGCATCCAGCCCGCTCCCGGCGGGCAGAATGTGTTCCCCAATCAAATCGGAGACGAATGGGATTATTTTTATGTGGATAGCTTGCGTGGGAAAACGGATACGGTGCGGGTGAGAGTCGTCGGAACGCGGCGTTTTGGGGCCGACCGGGAGGCCAAGATCTGGCAATTTCAGTTCAAAGATCGGGTGGATACCCAGTACGTGGAAATCCGGGACGACACGGTGCGCTTTATTCCCGATCTGGATCAGCCCTGGTTTAATCGCAAGTTTGTGCTTCCCCTCCAGGTGGGCAAGGGCTGGAAAGGGGATTTTTTAAGCGACACCAGCACCGTGGTGAGCAAAGGTCCCCTGACCGTTGGCAGTCGCCATTTTGCCGAAGCCTATCTGGTGCTGGAAACCTGGCGCATCTTCAACGACTACGGTACTGTTCGCACCCGGGCGGTGCCCGGGGTGGGTATTGTCCAGATGCATCAGGTCAGGTCTGTACTTGCGCCGTTCATCAACGAGCAGTGGGAGTTGCTGGACTTTTCCCTGAAATAAATCAAAGGCCTTACCCGACCCGGCCTGCCCAAAATTTTTTCCAGAGCGGGTTTCCGGCCGATCCTCTGCCTGTTGAGTTGTTTTCCAGAGCCCAGGCGGTTAACTTACTCCCGCTGACAAACTGCCTGGACGGTAGTCCATTATTGCCAAACTGGAGGATTTCCATGAAGAAACGGTCGGGTCTGATTGGTCTCGTTTTGCTTCCGACCCTGGCCGCAGCGCATCCGCTGCATAAGCCGGGGAGTCACTATGGGCTGAGCCACTATTTGCTTGACCCCTACCACCTGGGGACGTTAACCCTGATTGCCCTGGCGGCCTGGATGGTCTGGCGCTGGGCCCGCCGAACAGGGATGCATTCAGAGAAAGAACAGTAGGTTTGAACCGCTCGCTGTGCCGGAGGTTTGTCCGGGGAGGCACAGCCCCCGGCCCCCGGTCCTCGTTTCTGAATCCGGCTATGGCCGAAAAGGTATCCCATGAACCCACCTCACAAAAGCATGACCATTCAGGCAGCCTATCAGAAATGGTCTGCCACTTACGATCGGGATCCCAACCGCACCCGCGACCTGGATGCGGAGGTCGTCCGGCAATTGCTGGGGGAGCAAAAGCTGGGCACGGTGCTGGAGATGGGCTGCGGCACCGGAAAGAACACGGCTTTTCTGGCTCGCCACAGTGAGCTGGTGGCGGCTGTGGATTTCAGTCCCGCCATGATGCAGCAGGCGCTGTCCAAAATCGCGGCCGGCCGGGTGGTTTTTCTGCAGGCGGACATTGCTGCACCCTGGCCGTTTCGAAGCCGCTGTGCGGATCTGGTTACCTTTAGTCTGGTTCTGGAACACCTGGAGGCGCTGGAGGTTGCTTTCGGCGAGGCCTTTCGGGTGCTGAAGCCGCAGGGCCGATTGCTGGTAAGCGAGCTACACCCCTTCCGCCAGTATCTGGGCGTTCAGGCGCGGTTCGGGGATGGAGAGAAGCAGGTAAAAATCCCCGCGTTTGTGCATCACCTCTCGGATTACCTACATGCTGGCAGGGCCTGTGGCTTTCAGTTGGAGGACCTTCAGGAATGGTGGCATCCCACCGACACTCAGGGGCCGCCCCGGCTGCTCACTCTGCAGTGGCGTCGA
>RFHE01000042.1 GCA_003696445.1 Calditrichota bacterium
AATTGGAACTGCCCGCTTTCCGGTAAACTCGTACATAATCAACCTCCATGGTCTGGGGGAAGGTGGTTGTTGCGTCGGGATTCCCCGGCCAGTTACCACCCACCGCCACGTTCAGCAGCAAATGAAACGGCTGGTTAAACGGTGCAGGATACGGTCCGCCGGAGCTCCACCAATCGCTGAATCGGAAATACTCGATGCCATCCACATACCAGCGGATTTCGCTGGCTTCCCATTCCAGGGCAAACACATGGAAACTGTCGGAAAACGTCCCGGAAGGCAGGGTATAGCTTCCGGTTACATGCTGATTCTGGGGCGCCGGCCCCCCGAAATGGAGGCTGCCGTAAATTTTATTGGGTTCGTGACCGAGCATTTCCATAATGTCGATTTCGCCGCTGGCGGCCCAACCACCGTAGACATTGTTGGTGGGCAACATCCAGATGGCCGGCCACAGGCCTTTGCCACGGGGCAAACGAGCCCGCACCTCAAAGCGGCCGTAAGTCCAATCTTGTTTGTGGGCGGTGCGGATACGGGCTGAGGTGTAGGGATGGCCGGACACTTCCTCTTTGCGGGCCGTAATTTTCAAGAAGCCGCCCGATACTTGTACGTTGGCCTTCTGGTACCATTGCAATTCGTTGTTGCCCCAGCCGCACAGGCCGATGTCGCAGCCATCGCCCGTCTGATAGTCCCAGCTGGACTCGTCCAGGCTGGTGCCGTCGAACTCGTCGTGCCACACCAGTCGCCAGCCGGGTAAGTCGATTGGCGAAGGATTTCCATTGCCCTGACTGTTGTCCTCGCTATTGCTCAGGCATCCACTCAGGAAGACACACAAGCTCAGCAAGAGCGCTGTTTTCCAGATACGGGAACCATTCATCGTGTGGTGAAATGTCAAAAACAGTGCCAGCGGTTTCGCGTTCGCTTTTTTTTCCGCAGAGGGCAAAATCAAACCCAGAAGGCGGGCAATCATTATCAAAACAATAATACGGGTCATTATTGAAATGATAACAACCCATCCTGCCTTTGTCTCATTTCAGGCCCAGTTCTTTGCACATCCGGTAATAGTTGGGGGGTGCCAGTCCCAGCATCCGGGCAGCCTGGGCATCGGATTCGCAGATGCTACGCACATACTGAAAGTAGCGTTTTCGAAAAGCGCGTTCCACTTCTCTCAATGGCCGAACCTTGCCGGGCGCTCCGTTTAACCAGGACCACTCACCGGCGGCGCTGACTTGAGGTCCCAGACCGGCCAGGGATTGTTTGACGTGCTCGGCGGTAATTGTTCGGCACCCGCAGAACAGCAGACGTTGAATCACGTTTTGCAATTCCCTTACGTTACCGGGCCAATTGTATTGCTGCAGGCAATGCATGGCCTCTTCGCTGATTTCCGGGCAGGGGAGATTCATCTGCTCGCTGAAGCGCTTCAGGAAGTAATCGGCCAGTGGAGGAATATCCTCGGGACGGGCGGAAAGCGGTTCCACGGTAAGGTTTATCACATTCAACCGATAAAACAGGTCCTGCCGGAAACGGCCAGCCTGAACCTCCTGCAGGAGATCTTTATTGGTGGCGGCAATAATCCGCACGTCCACCCGAATGCGCTCGGTACGTCCGATTTTCTCCAATTCGCCTTCCTGCAAAACCCGGAGCAATTTCACCTGGGCAGACGGTGTGAGCTCAGCCACTTCGTCCAGGAACAGCGTCCCCCGATGGGCCAACTCAAACAGTCCGGGTTTTTTGCTCTGTGCCCCGGTAAATGCCCCTTTTTCGAAGCCGAAAAGCTCGCTTTCCAGAAGTTCGGTAGGGATACTACCGCAGTTGATGGGCACAAACCGCTCCTGGCGCCTGGCACTCTGATAGTGGATGTTCAACGCAACCAGTTCCTTACCGGTGCCAGAAGGCCCTTGAATCAGCACGGTGGCCTCGCTGGCCGCCACGCGGGCGATCTCTTCCCGCAAACGCCGCGTGCCCGGGGAAGAGCCGATAATCTGTTTCTCTCGGAGCATTTGGGCCAGATTCTGATCCAGCTTGCGTTCGGAACGCCGCCGCTCGGCTTCCAGGCGCTTGCGCTCGTAGGCATTGCGAATGCTCAGATAAAAATCGGTGGGCTGATAGATGTATTCCTCAATATCCCCAGGATACTTGGTACAATACCAGCAGGCCCCTGCCTCCAGCAATTGATTGGCAAATCGAAAATCCGAGGAATTGATGGTCATCTTGGTGACCACGATAATCTGAATATCTGGATCCAGTTCTTTAATCCGGCGGATCAAGGCCTCGCCGGTAATGTTGCCCGCAATCTGGAAATCCATAATCACCACATCAAAACTTCCCGGTGCCTGGCGCATGAGTTCCAGAGCACGAGCGCCGCTGGAGGTCACTGCGCGAATCTTAACCGTATGCTCAAAGGGCCGGAGGGTATTTCGAATGCGGCGGACATCAAAATCTTCGTCCTCAATGACCAGCAAATTGATGTGTGAGGACTGCTTCATAAGATGGCCTCAAACCGTTTTGTCGTTCATGGGGGGCACCTGCACGCTGGTGGAGGTCCCGACCAAATTGGGTATACAAATAACGTACCGGCAGCCGCCTTCCGGGAGGTTTTCCACATCAAGGCGCCATCCACACCGCCGCTGGCAGATTTCGTAGGCAATATAGCAGCCATAACCACTGCCATGAACTTCGGGCTTAGTGGTCACGTGTTCCTGAAAAATGCGCTTCATTCCTGGAGCAACCTCTTCCAGCAATTCCCCAGCAATCCCCTGGCCGTTATCTGAAATTTCGACAAACCCCTGATTGCGATGCACATCGTAGCGGGTAGTGACCGACACATGTAGATCGGCCGCATTGGCGTGTTCAATACAATTCTGGATCAGGGGTTCCATGATTTCCCAGACTACAAATTCATTTATCGGAACCGGGGGCAGATTTGGATCCAGACGCAGATTAAACCGGTAATGGGCCCCGTCGCTGGTTCGCTGAAACAGATGATTGACCAGAAATTCGATCACTTCGTTGATGTTTGTCCGATAGGCCGGATTTCGGATAGTTTGCAGCGGAGGATCGAACCATTTCATATCGTAAATGACCCGGGCCACAAAATTGGCGTAACGGGTGACCCTGTATTTGACCTCATCAATATTCCCGGGATGAAGATTTCTCAGGTCTTCTTTAATGAACCCCATCACTTTCTCGGCTTTGTGATGCGTATGGTAAATACGACGCGTAAACAGTGCCTCTTTTTCCCGATTGATTTTCTCGGTCAGATAGCGTTCCCGTTCTTTAAAGAGCATCTGCTGTGCGGCATCCCGCTCCTGGACCGTTGAGGAGGACACCCAGAACATGGCCAGCAATCCGATAACCACAAGCGCGACAAATAAAAACGCCACACGGTCGTACTGGGTCATGATCTGGTTGGAAATAAAAGAAAAGTCGGGGGTATTTTTTACATAAATGGTCCCCACAAACTCGCCCCGGGGAACGAATGGTACAAACACATGAAAGCTTTGTTGTTTTTCCGAAACCGAGTAGGTGTGCTCGGTTTGCTGAATGGCCTTCTTAAGGCCACCTTCGTACAATTCAACCGCATGGCGATATTCGGGCTTATTTTGCCGCGTTGGGAGGCGATGTTGGACAAAAAATTGATACAGTGCCTTACCATCATCAATGGTGTATATGTTTCCGTCCTTCTCAATAAGAATGCAGATAGACTCGATGTTTTGCTGCAATTTTTGTTGGCTGAGGATAATGTTGAAAGCCTGGACAATTTTCTGCGCCTCGGCTGGGGAGTTTAGCTCGTTGGCTTGAGTGGTTTCAACCAGCAACTCCAGGGAGGTAGCCGTGAGATTAGCCATCTGCTCGGCCGACTCCCGCTGATACCAGTCCTGGGTGGTTAGCAGCAAATTTTGCAGGAAGTTTTTGTGGGCAAATGAAATCAGCAAAAAGCAAATCAACAGAACCACAAAAAGCACCAATAAGTGTTTCAGTTCAAAGTGGTACCGGCGGAGTTTTTCCAGCACTGTAGGTTGGGTGGTGTTCATGGCCGCAGCTCCTGATTACCGATTCACCAGAGAATGGCCAGGCAGGATTTTTTGAACCTGATTCAGGGCCTCCTCAACGGTGATTTCCCCTTTGATGGCCCGATGAAAAGAGAGCGCCATGCCTTCTGAGATTTTGGTGTAGTCTACATCGAAGGGACGATGGACGCCCCGCTGAATGAGTTTTTGATAATAAGGCAGGTCAGGATCGGTGGCCAACAGATCGGGATCGTTGTAGAGGGCGCCTTTGACGGGCAGATACCCCCCCTGGAGGTACATCTTTTTCTGGCTTTCCCTGCGGAGAACAAAGCGTAGGAATTTAACAGCAGCCTCCTTTTTCGTGGAGTACCGGGAAATCATCAGATTCCAACCGCCAAAGACTGAAAGCGCAGGTTTCCCCGCGAAATGGGGAAGGGCAGCCGGTTGGACCCGCTGCAATTTTCGATTCAATTCCGGATCGGATAGATGAACATTTCGTTTGATGCCTGGCCATCCCCGGAAAAATAATGCGTCGGTTTCAAGCGCAAACCGATAGGTTGCCATCTCATCGAATCGTGTCACCTCCACCGGCGTAAAGCGATACTTCTGAACCAGGTCGACCAGGAACTGCAGGGCCTGACGCGCGCGTGGCCAGTCTAACTGAATCCCGTCGTTCTCCGGCGGGCCATTGCCCAGACCGTAATACAGTTCCCAGAAGCTGCACATCAGCCCTTCAAAATTTTTGGCTGCAAACAAATAAAGCGGCCGCACGGTTTCTGGGCGCTGGCGGCCCAGCGCCAGCAGATGTTCCCATGTGATCGATTCCTTGAGCTCTTTTTCCAGAGCGCCTTCACTTCCCAGCGTGGGCAGTAGATCCTTGCGGTAATACATCAGGCCAATATCCAGGTAAAAGGGGATGGCCACCAGACGGCCACCGTAGCTGCAGGAAGTAATTGCGGCGGGAAGGATATCCTGCAAATCGGATTGAACGTGGAAATAGTCATTCAGAGGCTCAGCCCATTTGGCAAACCGGGGCACCCAGATCAGATCCACTGCAAACACATCAATCCGGTCGCTCTTGGAGCGCATGGCCCGGGCCAGAAGCTCCTTTCGCTCGTTGGTGCTAAATTTAGTGAACGGGAGATTCACCGGCACCAATTCAATCTGACCCGAATATTCTCGATTGAAGGCATCGATCAAACGCTGGTGGGCCGGAGAAATGTTGTCGGCAAAATACAACTTTACCGGCTGGCCGGCTTGCTGATCCGGGAAGAGCTGGAGCACGGAGCTGGCCCCCAGCAACACAAGCAGCACCAGGAGCAGGGCGCCTGCAGCCATCAGGGTGGAACGGCTCTGAAGTTTGCGATTCATGGCAGGGAAGGGCCCTTATCCATTCCTTCAAATATTCACGGCTCATTTTAACCGCATCGGACCGGGATTGCAACCAAAAACTGGCCACTCACCTCCCCTTTCTGGTCTGGCGCCGCGGTTTCTGTTCCGGGAACAAAAGTTGAAAAGAATAGAGAAGCGTTTGTTTGCCCCCTGTCCGCAGGAAAAAACCGGATCAACAGAACACAGCCAGGAATCGCCCAGACTCGCGGTAAACTTTTTGTTAGCCTCGGACCGGAACGCAGGGACCTGAAAATGTGCTGGCCCTGTTGCCCCGTTTTTTTGCACGATGGCATCAAACCGGTGAGAAGAAAGGGCGTAAAGTCCAGGACACAAACGAAACGGGAGATCGGCAAAGGGCTGTTTGTTGCGAGTCAAACGTCATATTAGGTCGAGCGAATTTGAAGGGCTGCTGGGAATATTCGCCCGATTGACCGGCCATCCAGGAACGTGCCTGTGGCTTTCTCAAACCCAGCTGAATGGTTTTCAAAAAGATTGGCAAAAAAAATTTTTTATTTCTCATCGTTAGCGGATATATTGATGAAAGGTACTCAAAAAATCTCCTACAAAATTTCAACGGAGGAAATATCATGGGAAAGCGTTGGAATCGTATTTCCTGTGTCATTGTTTTAGCCGGGCTCATTTTGACCAGTTGGGTGTGGCGTGCTGCGGCTCAGGAGACCGGGGAGGCCATGTGCGAGGTCTTAAAGAAGCTCCCCTTACCGGAAGGGTTTTCCGAATCTGGCTACAGCGTGGAAGAGGACGCCTGTGTGTACCGCTATCAGTTTGGGCAGGCCCCGGAGGCAGTGATTCAGTTTTTCGAGAAAGAGCTTCCCAAAGCGGGCTGGAAAATCATTCACCGCAGCGGTGGTTCCGCCGGCATCGGTGAGGGTCACGCCCTGAAGGCGCGGAAGGGCTCTTATCTGCTATCGATTAGTGCAGGCCAGGCCTTCATGTTTAAGGTGCTCGAAATTCGGGTCACCGCCTCCACTGAAACGCCAGCGGAACAAGAAAAGGCTGTAGGGGAAGATAAACATCTGGAAGAAATCAGCAAAACGCTGCCCGTTCCGGAGGGAGCCGGGCAGATGAGTAAAGAGATTGAGCCCGACCGGGTGGAGGTGACCTATCAATACGGAGGCGATCTAAAAAAAGCGGCCGACTGGATTGAAGGAGAATTAAAAGAGCAGGGCTGGAAGATTACTCGTAAAGATTTTACTGCCATGGGCGGCTTACAGGGGGGTACCCCGGAAGCCACGCGGGATAAATACCAGCTGGAAGTAAGCTTTGCCAATGCGGTGATCATGAAAACCATCAGCTACACCGCCCGCAATCGCGAGTAGGCGAACGGGAATAGCCCCATCACATTTATCCCCGTCCGGTTCCCTGGCATTCAGCCTTAAGACCGCCGGGCCGGACGGGGACTGTTTTTCTCGCCTTTCCGCGGAACGGGCGGAGGGTCTGAACTCTGCTGCCTGAATTTTTTAGCTTCGCCCGGCCTTCCCATCCGCCCATCCCCGACTTAACCGGTGGGCTGTTCTCTGCATGCCACCAGCGTGAGCACGGTGTAGGTGGCCACTTCCTCGTCGTTCTGGTTGTACACGGTGGCCGCCCACTCCACGACCCCGTTGGCAGGTTCTCCTTCCCGGGGCTCCTTGGCTGTTTTCCGCTTGACGGTCAGCTTCACGTAGATGGTGTCCCCGATGTGCACCGGTTTGAGGAAGCGCAGGTCCTCCAGGCCGTAGTTGGCCAGCACCGGCCCCTCGCCCGGCCAGACGAACAATCCGGCGGCGGCGGACACAATGAAATAGCCGTGAGCCACGCGCCCCTGAAAGATAT
>RFHE01000316.1 GCA_003696445.1 Calditrichota bacterium
GAACACCCGATTGTTTTTATCGATGACCCCTTCGGAAGCGTCCCGGCCCATGGTACATCCGCCCAGAATGTGGGCGGTGGTAGGGATTCCGGCCAGCGTTTCGGTTAGCAAAACCATGGGCTTACCGTTCACAATGCTCGCGTAGCGCTGGGAAAGTCCCATGGCTTCGGGAATGAAGGCGCTGGGCGGGGTGCCATCGTCCATTCGGGAACGCAATCCAAAGACGCCTTTCACAAAGCGTATGGTACCGTCCACGGTGCGCATGAACAGCAAAATCTGGGTGCGCTTGGCCCAGTCGTCTACCAGATAAACCCTGAGGTTCTGGATGGGATGTCGGATCAGGTCGGCCAGCAATTTGCCCAGCCGCCCCAGCATGGTTCGCCCCTGAACCATCGGCGCGCCAAACAGGCGCCAGAAGCCGGCACCGGACGGATAGCGCACCGGTTCCAGATGGGTGTGCTCGTCGGTTTGCAGAATGGAGCTGATGGCAACGCCGTCGCTGAACACTTTGCTGCGATCCGGCACCGTGACGCCGATCAGACTTTCCGAATTGGTGCGGACGCCGCAGCCGATGCGATCGGAAAGGCGGGGCAGGGAGTTTTTCTTCAGTTTCAGCAGCAGATCGACCGTGCCCAGCACGCCGCCGGCAAAAATCACCCCCCGGCAGGTGACCTGGCCCCGCGGGCGCTTCCAGGGCGAGGTGGAGCGCCGCCAGTACACCCGGTAGCCGGTGGCACCGTCGCTGCCGTTGAGCGGTTTCACGTCGTAAACTTCCGATTCGGGTTGAATGACCGCGCCCAGCTCCTCAGCCAGATAAAGGTAATTTTTGTCCAGCGTATTTTTGGCATTGTAGCGGCAGCCCAGCATGCACCCGCCGCAAAAGGTGCAGCCGCAGCGTTCCGGCCCTTTGCCGCCGAAGTAGGGATCGGGCACCGTTTTACCCGGCTCGCCAAAATAAACCGCTACTGTGGTGGGCGTAAATGTGTCCGCTTTACCGATTTGCCTGGCCAGTTCCTGCAGGGCCTGGTCGCCGGTTTCCAGCCGGGGCGCCCGGGTAGCACCCAGCATGCGCAGGGCCGTTTCGTAGAATGGCTTCAGCTCCTTTTCCCAGTCGGCCAGATGTGCCCAGCTGGGAGATTGAAAAAATTTCTGCGAGGGGACCTGGAGGGTGTTGGCGTACACCAGCGAACCGCCCCCCACGCCGACCCCGCTTAAAACGGTGACGTGGCGAAACACGGTGACCTTAAACAGGCCAAAAAAGCGCAACGCCGGTAACCACAGCCACCGCTTGAGGTTCCAGTTGGTCCTGGGAAAATCCCGGGCGGTGAGCCGCTTGCCTTTCTCCAAAACCAGCACCCGGTAGCCCTTTTCGGAAAGCCGGAGAGCCGAAACCGAGCCACCGAATCCGGAGCCAATGATGACAAAATCGTAGTCCAGTTGAGCAGCATTGTTCATGAGTCACCTCCAGTTGCCTCGCGTTTAAGCCAATAAATACCAGCCGGGAACCTGTGCCCGGGGCAGGGAGTGCACCGGGCACCAGGCCGGCCAAATTCGTTCGCCGGATGCACCACCATGTCCCTGTTTGCTACACCGGAATCCCTTTCATAAGAATTTGAGCACCAGATCCACAAGTTTTTGAACGCGAGGGGTGTATGGAGGATAAAGCCATTTCAGCGGGCTCAATGCGTGGTGTCGCAGCACCGCCCGTTCGTGGGAAAACGCTTTGAACCCGTAAAAACCATGGGAATTGCCGTAACCGCTGGCATTGGTGCCCCCGAAAGGCAAATTCAGGTGCAGAAAGTGCAGCACCACTTCGTTGACGCAAAAGGCTCCCGAGCTGGTTTCGTCCATTAGCCGGCGGATGGTTTTGCCATCCCGGGAAAAGATGTACACGGCCAGGGGGCGGTCTTTCTCGTTAATCAGACGAATGGCCTCATCCAGACGGCTGTAGCGGATGATGGGCAGGATGGGCCCGAAAATTTCCTCTTCCATCAGCCGGGTGTGGGGATTCACGTCGCTGATGAGGGTGGGCTCAATGTACCGGGAGTCGGCTTGGGCCTGCCCGCCAAGTTCAACGTGGGCGCCGGTCTCGATCGCCTCCCGAAGCGCCTCGTGCAGGCGCTGCCAGTGGGCCGGATGGATGATGCGCGAGTAATCCGGGCACTGGAGCCGCGCCTCCGCACTGGAGCCGTAAGTGGACTCGATGGCCCGCCGCAGTTCCGCTACAAAGGGCTGGTAAATGCCTTCCTCGACCAGTAGGTAATCCGGCGCGATGCAGGTCTGACCGCTGTTCATGAACTTGCCCCAGACGATTTTCCGGGCCGCGTCCCGGAGATTGGCCGACCGATCCACCAGAACCGGCGATTTACCGCCCAGTTCCAGCGTCACGCTGGACAGGTGTTCGGCGGCAGCCTTCATGACCAGTTTACCCACCTGCGAACTGCCGGTAAAAAAGATGTGGTGGAAGGGTTTGGCCAGCAGCGCCTGGGCCACCTCCCGGTCCCCCTGAAAGACGGCCACCTCTTCCGGTGGAAACAACTCGGCCACCATGCGGGCAATCAATTCGGAGGTGGCTGGAGAGAATTCCGAGGGCTTTAGCACCGCGCAGTTTCCGGCGGCCAGCGCCGAAACTAGCGGCCCTACAGTGAGATTAAAGGGAAAATTCCACGGGGAAATGATCAGCACCACCCCTCTGGGTTCGTAGCGAACCGCAGCCCGGGTGGTGAGCAGCGGCAGGGTTCGCCGCACGGAACGGGACTTCATCCAGCGCGGCAGGTGGCGAATGGCATGCTTGATCTCGGAGGTTACCACAAAAATCTCGCTCAAATCCACCTCGGCCGGTGGTTTGCGCAAATCCTGATACACCGCCTCCCGGATGTCCTGGCGATGGGCCTGAACCCAGTTCAGGATGCGCTTCAACCGCTCGATGCGCTGGGCAGCAGTGGTTTTGCCATACTTTTGGAAATGAGACAGCTGCTGTTCAAAAGTCTGGTCTATCAAGCGCTGTAAATCCTGATTTGGTGATTCGCTTGCCCCGGATGACGGATGCGCGGCCGTTAGGGTGGGCGTTTCCATCGGTACTATTTCTCCCCTTTTTGCCGATTCCCAAAAGCACAGCCGACAGAATGGCATTGGCAAATGGCCAACTTAAGTCTTGTATTACGCACTGTGTATTTGCCAGTTTTGATCCTGCTGGTAAATGTCCTCTACCAGCTTTAAATAAAACTCCCACACATGTTGTTCCCCGTAAGGGGAGTCGTTCAGTCTGGTCCAGCCGATCTGATCCACATGATCGGCGGGGAAGGGAAACACCCGCTGATGCACCGTTTTCCGCACACCCTCTGGGCTGCGCAATTCCGCGGTCCAGAGCTGGGATTTAAAGGAAACCATGCCGTCGTTTTCGCCCTCTTCGCACTGCAGCAGCTCAAAGGACTTGCGGAAGCCGCGGAAAACCCAGTCCGGTTTCTGTGCGCTGGCCAGCGTGCGGTAAATCACCCCGTTCTGCGCCTCGGCTGCTTCCAGCGAAGCGTTGAGCCTCTGGCAGGCCTCCCGGGTCAGATAACACACCCCGGAGAGGTTGACCAGCTTCTGGGCCGCCTGAATCAGCCATCCCATGCCACTCTGCAGAACCCATTCCGCCACCGGCGTGCCCAGGTGGGGGGTACCGATGGTGGTCAGGCTGGCCACCCGGCCGGCCATGTTGTGGTGTACAATCATGTAGCGGGCATCGATGCCGCCCATGCTGTGGGCAATGATGTGAACGCGATGGTGACCGGTGCGCCACAATATCTCCAGAATGACCCGCTTCAGCTCCTCGGCCCGTTTCTCCACGCTGGCCGCCAAACTGAGGTCCGCGTGATAGACCTCGTACCCGTGCTTGCGCAGATACCCGGCAATCCCCCGGAAATAGTGTACCTGATCCCAAAGGGGGGTAAACACTTTTTTGTGAAACCCCAGTTTACGGCGCAAAAAATTCACGAAATAGTCCACCCGGAAAATGCCGTGGGCCAGAATGACGGGATAATCATGCTGAATGGTCATGCCGGAACTCCTTCGCTGGTTACACGCGAATGCTTCTCAGACGGGCCGGAACCCTCTAAAAATAAAAGCGGCGCTATTGTCAGTTGTTTTCCTCCAAATTGAGCTCCCAAAAGGGTGAGCACTGTGAAGCATCGCACAATGCATAAAAAGAAAAAAACAGCCATTTTGTTCCGCTGTCGGCATGGACTGAGCCAAACTTTGCCTTTCCGGGTTATTAGCCTGGGTTACTTTCCAAACAAAGCAAGGATTCCTCCGGCCAGGAAGAGCAGGATCCACAGCAGCTGTGGCCCTCCCTGCACCAGGGTGATGACGGCTGCGATTATGAGTGAACCGGCCAGCATGGTGCTCTTGATGCCAACCAGGGGATTTTCCGGCGGTCGTTGACGCAGAGAGCGCTCCCACTGCCGGGCACTCTCCGAGACCAGTTCGGGGAATTGCGTAAGCAGGTCCAGCAATTCAGGCAGGTTTCTGATCAGTTGCTGGGTCAGAAAACGGGGATGGTAATACTGTTCGTAAACCTTTTGCACGTGCTTGCGCGAAGTTTCGACCACATCCAGTTTGGGTTTCAGATGGCGACCTACGCCTTCGAAGGTCACCAGCGCTTTAACCATCAGGGTCATTTCGACCGGAAAGAAGATATTAAACTGCGCGCCAATTTTCAAGGACTCGAGAATAAGTTCGGCCAGGCTCATATCGCCATGGGCATTCTGGACCCGGTAACGGCGCAGCAGATCGCTGACCGCCCGGCGAAATCCTTCCGGATCGCCCTTCTTACCCGGCTGGGCCATGGCCAGAATGTACTTGGCCGAATGTTCGATGTCCCCGTGCACCAGCGCATTGAAGTAAAAGAGCAGATTGCGCTTGATGCGCTCCTCAAAGCGCCCCACCATGCCCAGGTCAATGAATCCAATCTTCAGGTCCGGCAACACAATAATGTTGCCGGCGTGCAGATCGGCATGGAAAAAGCCGTGGTCGTAGAGCATGCGGATGATGGCCCGGGCACCAATATCCACCACCTGGTCCAGCGCTTCCGGGGGCAGGTCGAAAATGGCCGGGTCGGTGGGCTTCAGCCCATCGAAATATTCCATGCACAAAACATCCCGGGTGGTGAACTCCCGGTAAATCCGCGGAAAGACAATGTCCGGGTCATCGGCAAAATTGGCGGCAAAAATTTCGGCGTGGTCGGCTTCGTAGACCAGATTGATTTCTTTTTCCGTGTAATTGCAAAACTCATTGATGATCTGCTGGGGCTGGTAGCGGGGAATCAACTTTTCCAGCAAGCCGGCCAGAATCTGCAGCAACTTCAGATCCTGGAGAATCAGCTCCCGGATGCCCGGCTTAATCACCTTGACCACCACCGTTTCGCCGCTGTGCAACTGGGCCCGGTGAGTCTGGCCGATGGAAGCAGAACCCAGCGGCCTGGGATCAATCTCGGCAAAAAACTCCTCCACCGGGCCACCCAGATTGTCCTCCAGAATGGCTTTGACCACCTCGAACGGAATTTCCGGCAACTGGTCGAGCAGCTTTTTCAGCTCGTCGGTAATGGAAGGGGGCAGAATGTCCTCGCGGATGGCCATGACCTGGCCCAGTTTTACGTAGGTGGGACCCAGCATCTGCAGGCGGCTGCGTAATTGAACCTCGAAGGGCAGATCCCGCAGTTCTTTTTTCAGCAGCTTGCGCAGCACGGCAGCCGTGGCCCGCCGAAATCCTTTGTGTAGCCCCTTTTTCTGGTAGGCAGGCAGCTGGTTCACCGAAGCAACAAAAGCGCCGGCAAACAGCCCGATGGCATGTTTGTAGAGGAGAACAAAACGCCGGACCACCCCGCGGTACTGGGCGAAGGGATTAAAACTGATTTTCTGATACTTCCGCCTTGGACCGCTAGGAACACGGCGGCCGGCGGCTCCCGATGCTGCGGCCGGTTCTGTTGCCGGCGGGGGAGTGGTGTGGGTTTCGGTGTCGCCCATCAGAGCCTTACATTTGGTCTCTTCTTGATTTTTTTTACATCAACAGAAAATATCAGCCAGAAAAGTGTAAAACAATCAAAATCCCTGCCGGAGGATTGCATCAAAACTCGGGCATGCCCTGCCGCGATGGCGAATGTCATTTGTTTTTGTTTGATTTCTGGATGATTGCCATTTCGCGGACCTCCTCCTCATCGGCCTGGGCCAGTTTCCGGAGCAGGGCAAGGTCCTGTGCATAGGCCGCCAGCCCTCCGGGGACCTCCAGCACCATGGGCAGCGTGCGGAGCGGTTCCAGTTGAAGCAGGTGGTAAAAGGCCATCAGCCCCAGCGTGCCCTGCCCGATCCGGGCATGGCGATCCCGCCGGCTGCCGATCGGTGTTCGGGAATCGTTGAGATGCAACACCTTGATCTTGTCGAGGCCGGTGGTGGCCCGGAAGGTGGCCAGTAACTGCTCCCAGCCCTCGCGGGTTCTGAGCTCATATCCGGCGGAGAATACATGACAGGTGTCCAGGCAAAGGCCCAGAGGCAGGTGGGGCACCTGCTCCAGAATCCGGGCCAGGTGCTCGGGACGGTAGCCCAGATTGTGGCCCTGGCCGGCGGTAGTTTCCAGCAAAAGGGTCACATCTTGCACGGCGGCCTGCTGGTAGGCTGCCTCCAGGGTGTCGGCGATGCGCCGGAGCCCGGCTTCTTCGCCTTCGCCAAGATGGGAACCGGGATGAACCACCAGATAGGGTATGCCCAGCGCGCTGGTCCGCTGCAACTCGTCCACCAGCGCGCGCAGGGATTGCTGCCACACCTCCGGTTTCGGCGATGCGGGATTAATCAGATAAGCGGCATGGACCGTCACCGCGCTGACGCCGGTTTGCGCTGCGGTCTGCCGAAATTGCGCCACATCTTCATCTCGGTAGGCGGGGGCCGACCATTGCATCTGATTTTTGGCAAAAATTTGAACCACCTCAGCCCCGATGGTCTGCCCTCGCTCCAGCGCACGGTATAGGCCGCCGGCAATGGAGGTATGGGCGCCAAGGCGAAGCGGTTTTTTGGTCGAATCTGATGCGGCCATGCATTAAACATACGGCGGGGCCGCTTTTCTGGCAAGAATCCGCAAACTGAAGTGGAAAGAGAATACTTTTGGGGTTATGTTTA
>RFHE01000043.1 GCA_003696445.1 Calditrichota bacterium
CTGCCTCCCGGCTCCAGGTGGAGAGCAGGGCCGCCCATCGGTTCACAAAAAGCTGCATTTTACGCACGCCGCTCGCCGGTAGCACAGCCCGGGGCAAATCTGGATGGGCCTTTTTTCTCCGCCCACGGGCCGGGGGCGTTTTTCCGGACAGAGCCTGCTTCCACTTGCGGGAACGTTGTAACAAGTCCACCAGCTGCTGTTGCGCGCCAATCGCTCCCACCAGCAGGGCCAGCCGTTCGGATTGCTCTTTGTGGAACCAGAGCCGGTCGTTGAACCGATTCACCCCCAGCAGGCGCTGAGTCGTGGCGTCCTCGAAAAGGGATTGGGCCAGCCGCGCGAGGGCTTTCTTTGCCGGAGCGGGCTCATGCCGCCACAGTGGGGAGTCGCTGAGCAAAGTAACCACACCGCTCAGCCAGTCCACCGGCAATTCTTCCAGGAGCACCTGCTGGAAGAACTCGCGCAGGACTCTGGGCATTCGCCAGGCGTCGCGCAGGGGAACGGCCGGCTGCTCATCCCGGGCCCCCTCCTCCTGCAGGCTGTCCAGGGCAGCAAGCAAGGACCAGGTAAAGAGCGCCAGCGCAGGGTGGGGCTCGGCCTCCCGCCACAGTTGCTGGAGGACTGCGAGCCGTTTTTTCTGCACAGCACTTCCGGCGGCCTCTTCGGAAAGCATCCGAACCACTGCAACTGCCGCGGCCAGCTGGGTGTGGGCCGCCTGAACCGCCCGGGAGGTAGAACCGCTCAGCCGCGGATCTTCGGCCTGCAGGCGTTGCAGAACCCCGGACAGCACCTCGCTCAATGCCCTGACCTGGGGCACAGCCACCGGCTCGTCCTGGCTGATCAGGCGTTTGAATTGCTGGAAGACCACCGGATTGAGCCACTGGCGCAGAGCATCATGGACCGGCGCCAGCGCCAGCAGGGCCTTTTCCTCCTCGATGCTGGCTACACCGCGGCCACCCAGTTGCCGGGCCAGCTTCCAGTATGTTTCCTGCGGGTCGTCTTCCACCTCTCGAAACTCCCAGAACAGGCGGTACTGATAGGCCTTCAATTCCACCGGAAACCCGCGCTCAAAGAAATCCCGGCTGGGCCGCAGGTATTCCAGTCCGGAGGGATGCTCCCGGTAAATGCAGAAAAAACCGGGCCGGTTGGTCAATCCCAGCGCTTCGCCGATGTTCACCCGGGTCAGCTTACCCTGCAGGGGCCCTTCCTTTCGGCGCACCGGCACCGATTCCTTGATCCAGCCGCTGGCAGCCCGCCATCGATTGTTGTAGAGCATCAAAGCGTGCTGATTCCCATCCGAGTTGGCGTAGGCGAAAACGTCCTCCACCAGCCGGCCGGATTCCTGCCGGCAATCGAAAAAGGCAAAATGGGCCACTTCGGCGAACAGGGCCCGCTGGCGGAGTAGAGGGAAAATTTCCTCCTCATGGCGGCGAAGCAGGGCCTGGTCCGGCTGCTCATCCAGGTAGGCCCGGGCGAATTCCATGCCGTACTTTTCCACAAACCCTTCCACCTGCCCGTGGCCAAACATGGGCAGGCCGGGCAGGGTGGCCAGCATGGCGCATACGCCAAAATACTTGTCCCCTTTCCCGAATTGCACCGCGGCCGGCTCTTCGTCCGGATTGCTCATGAAATTGACGTAGCGCTTCAAAATTTCCGGATCGTACGCCAGGGTGTTTTTAATCAACTGGCGGAATTTTTCGTTTTCCTCGGCCTTCAGCATGTTCATGAAGGCGCTGTTGTACACGCGGTGCATGCCCAGGGTGCGGACGAAGTAACCCTCCATTAGCCAGAAGGCTTCGGCCAGCAGGAGGGTTTCCGGGGCTTCTTCGGCCACCCGATCCACCACCTCCCGCCAGAATTCTCGCGGCATCAGGCGGTCGAATTCCTCCCGGGTCAGGCCGTGTTCGGCCCGGGAAGGAATGTCGCCCCCTTTGCCCGGCTCGGGAAACCACAGGCGCTGAAAATGGCGTTTGGTCAGGGTCATGGCTGCATCGAAGCGAATAATGGGCAGCTTTCTGGCCAGCTCCAGAATCTGCTGGATCACCGCTTCCCGGACTTCGGCCAGCAGGTAGTTTAACTGGGCGGTGTCGTTCCAGGGCATGCTGGTGCCGTCGTTGCCATGGTAAATGTAACGGACCTGGCCGCTCTGGCGATCCTCCCAGCGAAAAACCACCGCCGCATCGGAGCGATCGTAATAATGATCCTCAATTTTGATGCTGTAGCGGGGATGCTCGGAGAGCTCCGGCCCATGAAAGGTGTAACTGGGATAAGGGGGGCTGGGGAGTTGAATGAACCAGTCGGGATGTTCCAGGACCCAGCGGCCGTCGATGGCAGTGTGGTTGGGCACCATGTCCCCGGCCAGGCGAATGCCGCGCTGCCAGCAGCGCTGCTTCAGATTTTGAAAGGCCGCTTCCCCGCCCAGCCTTTCGGCTACCTGGTAGTCGTAAACCGCGTAGGCGGAGGCCTCTGCGTCGGGATTCCCGCACAGGTGTTTGATTTTGCGGGATGCCCGGCTTCTCTCCCAGATGCCGATCAGCCAGAGGCCGTTGAATCCCCAGGCCTGCAATCGATCCAGCTCCTCATCGGGGATCTCGTCCAGACGGTTGATGGGCCGGCCATAGCGGCGGGAGAGCTGATCCAGCCACACCAGGGTGTGTTTGGCCATCAGAACCAGGCGGGGCATCCAGCCGACGTCCGGACTGTACTGTTCCGGTTCGTCCTCCTCGCTTACCGGGGAACGGGGATACTCGGGCACTATCAAGGGCGGCGGTGGCGGCGGCGCGCCCGGAGGCGGCAGGTGGAAGATGCGCTCTTCTTCCCGAATCACATCCCCGGCAACCAAAAGGCGCTGCTCCAGAGGCTTCAGCAGCAGGCGCCAGCGGGATTTCAAATACTCCAGCTGGGCCTTCAGGTCCGTGGGATGCCGGCGGATGTGCTCCTGAAGCACATCCCACAGGTTTTCGCCCTCCGGACCGAATCCAGGCGCCCCGGACAGCACCCGGGGAGCTACCCGGGGCAATTGTTTGTAAACCGGAGTCTCCTCCAGCGGGGCATCGTCGAACAAATCCCGGAACCGCTCCAGCGCCGGATTGGCATTTTCCAGCCAGAGCAAAATCAGCTCTTCCAGCACCAGTTCCCGATTGGAAAGCCCCTCTGTGCTCCCCGCCAGATACTGTTCCGGGGTCTGTTCTCCCCGGTATACCGGCAGGGGTGGGAAATGAACCAGGAAACGAAGCAGGGCCTCTTCAACGTTGCGGGCCCCGAACTGCTGTTCAAAACCGGCAAGCAATTGCTGGAACACGGCCGGGTTCTGAGTCTGGCGGTACTGATCCAGCAAATAATGCTGCAGTTCATCGATCAGGCCCAGGGTAATGACTTCGGCAGTGCTGATGGCCGCTTCCGGATGCCGGTGGATATCCCGGTGGGCATTGAGCTTCTGAGTAAACAGCCGGGCGGCATGAAAATTGGCAAATACCACGTGCCCGGTGATGGTGAAAAAGAAATCGTCTAGCTGGTAACGCCGCCGAGCCTCGCGGGAGACGTGAAATTCCCGCCGACCGGGGAACAGACCCCGCTGGATGAACCACGGTGTGCGGGAGACAATCGCCAGGCGAAACGAACGGTTTTCTCTTGGATGCTGCTCCAGGATCATTGCCGTCTGATTGGTTTCAGGTTCAACCTTCAGCCAGTTTGTATTGCCACACCTATGTTAATGAAATCCACCCATCCGAACAAGAGAGCGGCCAAAAGAGCCGACTGAGCGAGATCCGGTACCTGAACTCAATTCCTTTTCACTTTTTCTGGCTCCCGAACACACACTATTTTTCTGTTTTTCTGGAACTGAGGGGAACCCGAGCGGCTCCCCCGACAGGCACCAACAGGACAATTCGAGGACCAGAAGATGAGCAGGGCCTTTTTACTTGCGCATTCTTTCAATCAAAACGAGCAAAGGGGGGACGGCAAGCAATTGCCCGAGCGCAGCGCGCTGGACCCGCACTACCAGTGGCGGCTGGAGGACATTTTCCCCACCGACGAGGCCTGGGAGGAAGAGTTTGCCCGGCTGGAAAAGGACATCCCCCGCCTGGAAACCTATCAGGGTCAACTGGCCGATGAGGCTGGAAAGCTGCTGGCCTGCCTGCAACTGCGGGATCAGCTGGAGGAGCGCCTGGGACGGCTGTTTCTGTATGCCGGCCTGAAAAACGATCAGGATACCCGGGTTGCCCGCTACCAGGCTTTTCGGGATCGGGCCTCCCAGCTGGCCACCCGCTATCATGAAGCCAGTGCCTTCATCGAGCCGGAATTGCTGGCCATCCCCGAGGACCGGCTGGAGCAATTTTTCCGCAGCCAGCCCGAACTGGAGCTGTATCGCCACTATCTGGATAATGTGCGCCGGCTGAAGGCGCACGTTTTGCCTGCCGAGCAGGAACGGCTGCTGGCCATGGCCGGGGAGGTGGCCCGCGGCCCCTACACCATCTTTTCCATGTTCAACAACGCCGACATCCGCTTCCCTTCCATCACCGACGAAGAGGGCCGGGAGGTGGAAGTGACCAAAGCCCGCTACCAGCAATTGATTGAATCGCCGGACCGTCGGGTTCGCCACGATGCCTTCCATGCCTTTTACGGCAGCTACGTAAACTGGTTAAACACCCTGGCCGCCACCCTCAGTACGGCCATCAAAAAGAACATCTTTTACGCCCGGGCGCGCGGCTACGGCTCGGCTCTGGAAGCCGCCCTGGCACCGGACAACATCCCGGTTTCGGTGTACACCAACGTGCTGGAAGCGGTGGGCAATAATCTGCAACCGTTGCATCGGTTCCTGGCGTTGCGGCGAAAAAGGCTGAACCTGAAACAGCTGGAGCCCTGGGATCTGTTTGCGCCCATCGTGCACAGAAAAGAATTCCAGATGGCCTATCCCGAGGCAATGGAGACTGTGCTGGCGGCCCTCTCTCCACTGGGAGAGGAATACCTGTCGGTCCTGCAGGAGGCCTTCCAGGGAGGCTGGATCGACGTTTACGAAAATCAGGGCAAGCGTTCCGGCGCCTATTCGTGGGGTACCTACGGTGTCCATCCCTATGTGCTGCTCAACTACACCGGCACTTACCGGGATGTTTTTACCCTGGCCCACGAGATGGGCCACGCCATGCACTCCTATTTCAGCCAGAAGCATCAGCCTTACGTGTACAGCCACTACACGATTTTTGTGGCCGAGGTGGCTTCCACATTAAACGAAGCGCTGTTAATTCATCACCTGCTGGAGCACACCAGCGACCCGGAGGTGAAATTGTTTCTGCTGAACGAATATGCCGACCAGATTCGCAGCACGGTGTACATTCAGACCATGTTTGCCGATCTGGAGAAGCAGCTGCACGAGGCAGCTGAGCAGGGCCGTGCCCTGACGGCGGAATATCTGAACGAGCTCAACGGGCAGCTTACCGAACGCTATCTTGGACCGGCAGTTCACCTGCACCCCTGGTATCGGGCCAACTGGTGCCGCATCCCTCACTTTTACTACAATTTTTACGTGTACAAATACGTAACCGGCTACGCGGCGGCCACTGCTCTGGCCCGGCGAATTCTGGCCGGGGAGCAAGGCGCACGAGAGGCCTATCTGCGGTTTCTTTCCCGGGGCAGCTCGGACTATTCTTTGAACCTGCTTCGCGATGCCGGTGTGGATATGACCGGTCCGGAACCGCTGCAGGAAACCACTCGGCTGCTGGATGAGCTGGTGAGCCAGATGGCCGAAATGATGAACCTATCGCTGGAATAGGCTCCACAGGTGCAGCGGCCATCAGGCAGGAGAAATTTCCCCGGCCAGGGGCGTGACCAATTGTTGACGAATTCGTTGCGGGTCGCCGGCATGGCAGCCCAGCAGGTGCATCAGCTTGACGATCGTAGTTTCGGTGGTCATATCCCCGACGCCAACCGCACCGGCTTCCAGCAGAGCCCGGCCGTTGGCGTAGCGGCTTAAATCCACCCCGCCGTGCAGGCACTGGCTGGAAATGGCAACCACCTTCCCCGCCTCGGTCAATGCCCGCACGGCCGGTATGAGGGAATTCTCCCGCACCGCCACATTGCCCAGCCCCAGCGCCTCGATGACCACCGCCTCCACCGGATGATCCACCCAGCGCAGCAACGGCTCGGCAGGCATTCCCGGAAAGTAACGAACCACCTGCACGGCCTGACTCATGGCAGGGCAAAGCCGAGGCGGCCCCGCTGGCTGGGGCAGTAGAGCCGAATGGCTGACTTTAACATCCAGCCCCACACTGGCCAGCACCGGGTAATTGGGGCTGACAAAGGCATTAAACTCCACCGTGGAATATTTGATGGTCCGGTTACCCCGGAAAAGCGAAGTGCCGAAAAAGATGCCCACTTCCGGGATGGGGTGGGTGGCCAGCTCCACGGCGTTGATCAGGTTGCTGCGGGCATCGCTGCGAATTTCGGCAATGGGGCGCTGGGAACCGGTCAGCACCACCGGCTTGGGAAGATTTTGCAACATGAAGGAAAGGGCCGCCGCCGTGTAAACCATGGCGTCGGTCCCGTGGATAATCACAAATCCATCGTACCGATCCAGCTGATGAAAAATCTGTTCAGCTAAACACTGCCAGTGATGGATCTGCAGGTCGGCGCTGTCCAGGTTGAACACCACCTCCACGGACAAATCGGCAATTTTTTCCAGCTCGGGCAGGAAGCGTTGGAGCACTTCCTGAATATCGGAGGGGGCCAGGGTGTCTGTGGGAGCCACTGGCATCATGCCGAAGGTACCCCCGGTATGCAAAATTAAGATGGCCGGCTTGCTGGCTGCCTTCATTGACAATCCTCCACTGTTGGCCATGGGTGATTCGGGCGGGAGCCGGCAATCAGGCTATCGCCCGCAGCCCACCGTGCGCGGTAAGATACAAATCGTTTACCGGAAAATTACAAATTTCCAGAAACTATTGCCCGGGTAAGCCATTCAATAGCTTCTAAGCCGGGAGGTAAAAAATATCCGTATTGTAAACGGGCTGGGGGAAATTTATATTTTTTGATTTCGTGCTTTGGGAATGATTGAGGAAAAGGAATGAAACACAACTACGCCGGCATCGGCCTTTTGCTCGGGATACTTCTCCTGATAGGTTGTAGCGAAACGGTGGACTTGCAGAGCGATCAGGTTCTGGAACCGGGTCTGGAAGGGGAATTTGTGGTGGACACGCTTTACGCCACCTTCGATACGACCTATCATCTGGACACGCCGCTTCGTACCACCACCGCCAATCGCCTGCTCCTGGGCAGCGAAGGGCCTTTCACCTGCCGGGTGATGATGAAGTTCGGCAGCCTGCCCATCAATGCGCGCATTTTTTCTGCCCGGTTGCGCCTGATAGCCGCCGGCGCTTCCAACGACCAGCAGGCACCGTTTACCATCACGGCCTATCCCATTCTTCAGGACTGGAACTCCAATCTGGACAGCAGCTGGCAGGACCTCTCCAGCATGGTGGATTTTTCCCGACCGATAGGCTCGCGGCAACTGGCGCCCACGGCCGTGGACGACACTCTGTACCTGGAGTTGACCGACACCACCCTGATCACCCAGTGGGCGGATACCTCTCTGGCCGACCAGAACAATGGTTTGTTTCTGGATTTTGCTCAGGCTACCTTCCTGCAAAAATTCTTTGCGCGCCAAACCGAAAAAGCGCCGGTGCTGGAGTTAACCTACCAGTTTCCTGCCGACACGGCTGAAAGGGACACCACAGTGAGCGTGACGGTCAATGCGTTCCTTATCGACAGTCAGTTCCAGCCGGAAGCCGATCGGGACTATCTGGTCAGCCTGGACCGGTGGGTAACGGTCCTGAATTTTGACCTCCAAAAAATCCTGGACGAGAATCCACGCGGAGTGGTCATTACGACGGCCAATGTACAGGTTGGGGTGGACCTGCAGCATACCTTAATCGACCCCAACTTTAAAGCCAATTTCCGGATTGTCCGCCTGGAGAGCCAACCGGACGATCCACAGGTTAAGGCCGATTCCAATTTTGTGTTCTTCAGCGATCGGGAAATTTTGTTTGGCCATTTGATTGAGGACAGCACGCTTCTGGAAATTAACCAGGGCTTTGAACGGCAGGACTTTACCCGGACCTTTGTCCGGGCAAAACTGGCTTCGCCGAGCGACTTTACTGCCTTTCTGCTGGACGTCCGGGCCCCCACCGATTTTGCCAGCCATTTTGCGCTGTTCAAGCGCACTGTCACCGATCCAGCTCTGAGGCCAAGGCTCATCCTGGAATACTGGAAACCCCCTGCAACACGATTTTAGAGGGCAAACATGAGAAACAACCTGTTAACAACACTTCTGTTCCTGCTTGTCCTGGCATTCAGCGCCGTGGCCGGGTCGGTCTTTTCCAGCAGTCCTCAGGGTTTTGGACTAAAAAGTTATCTGGTCAGCGTCCGGGGCATGGGCATGGGGGGAACCGGGTTGGTTAATCCAGACACAGTGTCTTTGAGTTTTTACACAGTTTCCCAGTGGCGTTTTATTAAAATTACCCGTGGAATGGTGGGTTTTCAATACAACCGGCAGGCCAGCGAGTACCAGAACATCGATTTTACCACCGCCACCGGCACCTTCGGTGGGATGGCACTGGCCATCCCCATGAAGCGCCATCAATGGGTGCTGGGAATCAGCTTACAGCCTTATTCCCGGGCCGATTTTCGCTATGTGCTGACCAAGCCACTGGGGGAGACCACCTTCAACCAGTCTGTGCTGGTGGACGGCAACCTCAGCAAGGCTCAGCTGGCACTCATTTACTCTCCCCATCCTCGCCTGGGACTCTCTGCGTCGGCTTTTTATTACTTCGGGAATTTTCGGGAAGAATTCCGCTTCATGTTTCAAGATTTGGAGCACAATTCAGACACTTACCAAATTGAATATGAGGTGTATGGCCCGGGGCTGGGGCTCAGCGCCGATTACCGGCTCAGCCATCAGTTTCATTTTGCCGGTTATGTGGACTTCAAACCCAGTCTGAATAATCGCCAGGTTATTAACACCACCGTACTGGATACCTCGCTGGACCTCCCTGGTCTGGAAAGCGTGCCCTTGCAGTTTGGCCTGGGGGTTCAGGTACTGCTTTCTCCCCAATGGCGGGCGGCTCTGGATTTTTCCCATCAGGATCTGAAGAAAACCACCGTGTCAGCAAAAGCGAATCTGGATCGCTGGTACCACCTGGGCTTCGGCGTGGAGCACCTCAACGGAGGGCGCCGAGCGAAGAAATTCTTGAACAAATTCGATTCTCGAGCAGGATTTTCCGTGTCGCGGCTGGGCTACCGATTCGACAACGATCCGGTGTACGAATACGGATTCCATTTGGGTCTAGGGATTCCCTTTTTCGCGCACATCAACCGACTGGACCTGGCCTTTGTGGGCGGCTGGCGGGGAGACAAATCAGCTAACAAAGCTCGGGAAACTTTTTTGCGAATCGATGTTTCGGTATCGGTGGGAGAACGCTGGTTCCGGCGCCTGGACCGTTGACCCAAGTTCGTCAAATATTTTGAAGAATTCCGGAGAAATGGTAAATTGGGCTCTATTTCTCCGGCAATCCACAGGCAACAAAAGTAAAAGGAGGCGCACTGTGAAAAAAATATTTACAGGTTCACGCTGGTGGGGAATTTTTCTGGTGCTGGCCCTAGCCCTAAGCACCCATGGCCTGTTTGCTCAGGAGGAAAACCTGGAAGAATTGCCGGAAGGAGAGCCGGTGAAATGTGAACCGGATTCCTTTAACGTTCCCTATCTGAAGTGGAAATCGGACTCAATCACCCAGGAGCAGGTAAACATCTGGTACAGCTTTGGGCAGGAGAAATACAAATACAAGGATTACAAAGGCGCTATTCCCTACTTCTGGCGGGTACTCCTGAACTACAAAAATCCGCAGTTCAAGGTTGTTTACAATAAGCTGGCCGATTGCTATTTTCGTATAGGCGCCATTGATTCTACCCTGCTGGTGGCCTACATGGGATTAAAAAAATACCCCAATTACGATAATCTGCACTGGTGGGTAGCCACCCTGGAGACCCGGCTGGGGCATACCAAGTGTGCCATTCCCCATTACGAAGCACTGGTAAAAAGCCACCCCAACAAAAAAGAATACTGGGAGCGTTTGGCTCAGTTGTATTTCAGCCTGGGAGACGAGCGGGCTCTGGAGGCTCAAAAAAAAGTGGTGGAGCTGGATCCCAACGACGTGGAGGCCAGCCAGCTCTATGCAGAGATGATCCGCCAGTTTGGAGGTGACCCGTTACAAGCACTCAGGGAAACCTTTGAGAAGGACACCACCAATATTGAAAACGCCTTTCGATATGGCAAGGAAGCCTACAACAGTGGTGAATACAAACAGGCGGTCCGGGCATTCAAAAGCATTCTGGCTCAGGATCCCAAACACCAGGAGGCCATGGAATATCTGGGACGGTCTTACGAAGGTTTAAACCGCTACCGGGACGCTATTGCGGTTTATAAGCGCATTCTAGAACAGGATCCCAAGAATATTAATGTACTCTGTCTGTTGGCCCGGGTTTACATACAGCAGAACAACTTTTCGGCCGCTCTCACTTACGCCCGGCGGGCCCGTAATATTGACCCATCCAACGGATTGCCTCATATCGTGATTGCCGAGGTTTATGAGGCAGCCGTGAATTATTGCTCCAACAAGCGGGCCAAGCATGAGTTTACCTACGACGATAAGCTGGTTTACCGGATGGCTCGCCAGGAATATCTGAAGGCAGCCAAAGACCCCAATTGGGCCGGCGATGCCAGCCGAAGGGCCCGGCAATTAAAAACCCTTTTACCAACTAAAGAAGATTTATTTATGCACAAAAACCGCCTTAAACCATCGGATCCTTGCTACAAAAATATCCTTTAGGTCAAAACAACTTGACTTCAAAATAGGCGAATCGGGCTCTCCTCCCGGTTCGCCTTTTTTATTCTTACAATTTGGCATGTCTTTTCCACCCCATTTGATGGTTGTAGAAATTGGAAGGTTTTTTTACATTGAACCATGTGGAGAATCAGATAAACACAATACAGGTAGGAGACCATGTTAACGTATATCCGTGAAACCGATCCCGAGATTTTTCGCGCTGTGGTTGGCGAAATTGAGCGGGAAAATACCACCCTGGAGTTAATTGCCTCGGAAAATTTTGTCAGCAAGGCTGTATTGCAAACCGCCGGGTGTGTAATGACCAACAAATATGCGGAAGGTTACCCGGGCAAGCGCTACTACGGGGGTTGTGAATGGGTAGATGTGGCAGAAAACCTGGCCCGGGATCGTGCCAAGCAACTTTTTGCAGCCGAATATGCCAACGTTCAACCTCACGCCGGTGCCCAAGCAAACATGGCCGTCTATTTTACTTTCTGTAAACCGGGGGACACCGTTCTGGGAATGAATCTGGCCCACGGTGGGCACCTAACGCACGGCAGCCCGGTAAATTTTTCCGGAAAACTTTACAACATTGTGCCCTACGGGGTGAGCCGAGAGACTGGTTACATCGACATGGACGACGTCGCGCGGAAGGCCCGGGAGCACAAACCCCGCATGATTATCATCGGCGCCAGCGCGTACAGCAGGTTTTACGATTTTGAACGATTTCGGGAAATTGCTGACGAGGTCGGCGCTATCCTATGGGCTGATGTGGCCCATCCGGCCGGTCTGATTGCTGCCGGCATTCACCCCTCCCCTATCCCCTATTGCGACGTGGTGACCACCACCACCCACAAAACATTGCGCGGCCCGCGTGGGGGTATGATCCTAATGGGGAAGGATCGGGAAAACGACATGGGCATAGTAGCGCCCAAAAGCGGGCGGACCAAGATGCTCTCCGAAGTCATTGACAGCACGGTGATGCCCGGCGTTCAGGGCGGCCCGCTGATGCACATCATCGCTGCTAAAGCGGTGGCGTTTAAAGAAGCCCTGCAACCGGAATTCAAAGCCTATGCCCGGCAGGTGGTTAAAAATGCCCAGACGTTGGCCGCTGAATTGATTCGTCTGGGCTACGAAATCGTATCCGGGGGCACCGACAACCACTTAATGCTGGTGGACCTGACCCGCACTGGCATTACCGGTCGGGATGCGGAAAACGCTCTACATGCCGCCGGCATTACGGTAAACAAAAACATGGTTCCTTTCGACGAGCGGAGCCCCTTCGTCACCAGCGGGATTCGGCTGGGAACCCCTGCCCTCACCACCCGGGGCTTTAAAGAGGACGAAATGGTCCGGGTTGCCCGGCTTATTGATCGGGTACTGAAAAACATCGACAACGAAACGGTTTACCGCCAGGTGCGCGGCGAGGTCCAGGAGATGTGCCAGGCGTTTCCCCTTTACGATTTTGGCAGGGAAATTCAAAACAGGTCTCTTTGATCCCCGCCGGCATTTCGTCGTTTGGCTCTGCCTGAACTCCTGACACAAAAAGCCCGATGTGCTGAACAAAAGCACATCGGGCTTTCTCTATGTTTCCTCAAAAGCTAAATCTGCCGGCAAATCAGCGGGCCGTCTTTTCCTTCACAAACAAATGTTTTACCTGATTGACCGCCTGCCAGGTCAATCCTTCAATTTTCCCGGCGCTCAAATACTGACCTTTAAACTGGTCGGTATCCAGGGTGGGTACGTTCAAATCCAAGGCCGCATTGATAATATTGATGAAGGCATTGGCGATAATAGCATATCCACCGTTGTTGGGATGAACCCCGTCCAGGCTAAAGGCGGTATTGGCCGGGTCCATGAGCACAAATTTGCCGGTGTAGCCATCGAGGCCACTGGTGTTCAGCACGCCCAGCATGGCATTGGCATCGAACACCGGAATTTTGCCGCCGGTCAGGGTGGCAATTACCGAATTAAAGTTATCCACTGCTTCGCGGATGGCGGTCAATTCATCGTTGGTCAAGGTTAGGTTTGCCGGGATGGGAATGCCCGACGGGGTAAGCCCGGCGGCAATCATGCCCTGCACCAGTGCAGAGGCAGTGGCAGGCGGCAGGCCCATGCCAACCAGAGCGGCCGAATCCGGTACACCCAAACCGCTCTCTTTATAAGCACTGAGAGCCGGCAACAGCACATGGACGGGAGCCTGTTCCTCGGTCAGTAACGGGATGAACAAGCCCTGCTGGTTGGGATCGAAGTCCACCGGCTGAAAATCGGCGCCAAAAACCACCGGCACCGGCACCTGGATTCCCAAAGCGGGACTGGTGTGGTAAATCACGTCCAGAGCATTAACAAAGGGAATGTCGGTCACATAAGGGATATTAGCCATTACAATGAAAGCCTTGGTCTTACTGGTCAGTTCGGTAAGAATGGCCCCAAGGTCTTCCTGGAATTTATCCACCGGTGTAATCTGGTTCAGATCGCCACCGGAGAGGGCAGCACCCAGCACATCGTTGTTGCCAATCCACAGGGTAATCAAAGTCGGGTTCAACAAAATGGCCTGCTGTACCTGGGTGGTATTGCCAAAATTGGGGTTACGCAGCACGACGTCGTAGAAGGGGTTACCGGTGTCGTTTGCGCTGGTGCCACGCAGCATGGTGTTCAAATCGGCCCCGGGAATGCCCAGATTATCGTATGGCCGGGGCAACAGGGCATTTTTCAACAGGAGCCGGGGATCGCTCACCGGCAGATCTTCGGAGAAAATAAGCCCGGTCGCCGGATCGAACATCAACGGCGTTTTCCCAGGTGTACTGCCCAGGCCCGGAGAAGCAATCAACGGTTGCTGAAAATCCGGATAATTGATTTGCTGGGCAATGTAATAGGGGAAACTGTGCAGCTGGAAGTCTTCGGCCAAACCTCCGGACTGGAATCCTGAGGTCAGGCTGTTTCCCAACGCCACATATTTACTAAGGACCAACTGGTTAAATTCCACCCCCAGTTTAGGCCTGTTGGGATCCGACACATCGCAGCTGTACAGAAAAAGACCAACAGCAAGAATAGCAAACAAAAGGATTTTTTTCATGGCTCTATCTCCTACCTTTTTCTTCCCAATGGTTTAGAAGCTGATACCCACACTGCTAAAAAACAGATGTGCATGGGAATTGTACGTTCCATTAAAACCAACGTCACTGCGACCGATCCCATTTTCCACCGTACTGCGATCGCCGATGGAAACAAACATATAGCCGGCATCCACTTTCAATAGTCCGGCACTGTAGCTGAAGCCCACCGAAAAATCGTGGCGGGTATCATCGGGTAGGAGAGGACTCACCGATTCAATGGGTTGAGGCGTGGTATCGTAAATGTAACCGCCCAGCAAAGTGAACTGATCGGTCAAGTTGTAGTGTACACCCAACCGAGCGGTAAACGAATCATGGTAGTTTTCGTTAAGCACGGCATCCAACTTGTCGTCTTCGAAATCCAGCCGCACCCGATCGAAAACGCTCCAGTTGAACACATTCACATCGCTTTCCAAACCCAATTTTTCGGTCAAACCAAGGTACACGCCCAGAGTAACGTAATTGGGATAGGTGATAGCGGTGGAAACTTTTTGATTTTTCAAGATACTAGAGGCTACAGCTGCCACATTGGGAACCGAAAGGTTGTCAAAAATCTGAAAGGTTGCATCGCCGTTGTTAAATTCATTATTAATGCGATGGCGGTACATCACCCCAAAACCAAACCGATCTGCACGATACTGCAGGGCGGCCGAAAACCCGACCTTCCAGTCGGAGGTTCCATCCAGTTCAGCCGTGCCCACCTCGTAACCGGGCGAACCTGGAGAGTTAAATAAAAACACATTTCGCTTTAGGTTGACTGTGGACTTGACGAAATCCAGGCCACCACCAATGCTCAGGTTGGGTAGCAGTTCATAAGCGCCTACCGCATGAATGTAGAAGGACTTCAAGTCCACATCCCGAGAAACGCCGCGACCGGGAAAATCATCCTTCCATTCCAGGCCTAAACTAAAGGGCGTGGTAAAGCCTACCCCTGCAGCAAACCGGGAGCCTAATTTGTAACTCAAATAAATTCCCGGTGGAGGAAAGACCTGATCTTTTGCCGAATGCACCCTGGAATCGAAAATGGGAGCGGCCCCTACAAATTTGGCACTCGGGACAATTAAGGTAACCCCACCGTAGAATTGCCCCCCGTCCAGAAAAGCCAAACCAGCAGGATTAAAGAAAATTGTGGACGCATCCCAGGCTCGGGCGACGGTTGCTCCTCCCATGGCCGAGGATCGCGCACCAAATTCGTAAATGTTGAATCCCGCACCAAAGGCAAAAACGACCATGGCCAGCAGCATGATCACGGTAAAAACCGCCTTCTTCATGAGACCTCCTCTAATTTATTCTTTCCACATTGACCTTTTGTCCAGTGAGTTTAAATTCCCTCCCCAAAAAAATCAAGATTATAAATTAAATTTCTTATGAGTGCTAAAGGCTGAATTAGCGTTCTGACAAGGCTTTGAGCGAGTTCAGCTGGTAAAATCCACATTGTTTTTAGAAAGAGGTGGATGCGCTCAAAAATTTCAAGTTGCTGTGGCTAAGGGCAATGAAGGGTCAAACCAGCAACGTTTTAATTACCGGCAAACCGGGGTCGGGGAAAACGACCCTGATGAAAGCACTGGCTGGCCGCTGGAGGCACTGTCGGCCAATCGGTTTTTTTACCGAGGAAATCCGCCGAAGGGGGCACCGGGAGGGCTTTCGAATAGAAAGTTGGGATGGAAAAAAAGGCCTGCTGGCGTCCATTTCGCTGGATTCACCCCTTCGGGTAGGGCGCTACAGGATCGCTGTCGAGCAGCTCGATGCCATGGTTACCCATCTCCGTTCTCTGCCGGTGCAACCGAATTCGCTGTTCCTGGTGGACGAAATCGGCAAAATGGAGAGCTATTCGGCCCTGTTCCGCCAATGGATTGAGGAACTTCTTGAGTTAGCCAACCCGCTGGTTGCTACCATTTCCCTGGCCGCACATCCCTGGATCGAAAAAATCCGCACGCGGGCCGATGTGGAGCTTTTGACCATTCAACCCCGGCATTGGCAGCCGGTTTTGCATCAGGTGGACACTTGGTTGAAAGAAACCATTGACACCCAAAATTGAAAACCCTGGAGAGAGCACATGCTGAAAAAAGCAGAAATACAAAAAGTTCTGGAAATTCTGGAAAAAACGTACGGGAATACCGGCACCGCTCTAAAGTTCCGGACCCCTTTTCAGTTACTGGTAGCCACCATGATGGCCGCCCAGAGCACCGATAAACAGGTAAACAAGATTACCGAGAAGCTTTTTCAGCAATATCCTAATCCCCAATCCTTCCTTAAGCTGGATGTTACCGAACTGGAGGAAAAAATTAAAGGGGTGGGACTGTACCGGAACAAGGCACGCAACATTCTGGCCACGGCCCAAAAAATTGTGAAAGACTACGGCGGAAAGGTGCCGCAATCGCGGGGCGAATTGATGAAACTGCCAGGCGTGGGCCGGAAGACGGCCAATGTGGTTCTCAGCATCGCCTTTAATCATGATGCCATTGCGGTGGACACCCATGTGTTCCGCGTGGCCAATCGAATTGGCCTGGCCGAGGCTAAAACCCCGTTGGAGACCGAGCGGCAATTGATGAAAAACATCCCCAAAGAAAAATGGTCTCAAGCCCATCACTGGCTCATCTGGCACGGCCGGCAAATCTGCCGGGCTCAGAATCCCCGCTGCCAAGTGTGCCCACTTACCCCCTACTGCCGGTTTTACCAAAAAGCTCAGAAAAAGCAATCCGACTCTCAGCGGTGAACAATGCCTGGAGAAAAAACAGGGCTTTCAATCCGGTTGGGGAAAAGGCCGCTTTCATTCCGCGCTAAGGCGCAAATTCGTTGTTTCCACCGGGGAATCCATCTAAATTAAAAAACTGTAGAAATGTAGCAATAAAATTCAAATAACCGGGTTAAGGATTGTACTGTTTATGAAAACTTCCAAAGAAGTTCGCCAGGAATTCATCGATTTCTTTCGAAAATACGATCATCAATTTGTGCCCAGTTCACCGGTTGTTCCGCAGGACGATCCAACACTGCTGTTCACCAATGCCGGCATGAACCAATTCAAGGATGTTTTTTTGGGCATCGGCACCCGGCCGTACAAGCGGGCAGTCAACTCGCAGAAGTGCATTCGGGTGAGTGGAAAGCACAACGATTTAGAGGAGGTGGGCCACGACACGTACCACCACACTTTTTTTGAGATGCTGGGCAACTGGTCGTTCGGGGACTACTTTAAGAAAGAGGCCATCGCTTGGGCCTGGGAATTGCTGACCGAGGTCTGGAAGTTACCTAAGCAGCGCCTCTGGGCTACCGTGTTCGAAGGCGATCCGGAGGACAATCTGGCGCCCGACGAAGAAGCCGAGCAGCTCTGGAAGCAGGTCACCGATATTCGTCCCCAGCAAGTCCTTCGCTTTGGGAAAAAGGATAACTTTTGGGAAATGGGCGATACCGGCCCCTGCGGCCCTTGCTCGGAAATTCACATCGATCTGGGGCCGGAGCGCTGTGATCGAGCCGATGAGCCCGGCCACGTTTGTGCCGTCAACGGAGGTTGTGCTCGCTTCATTGAATTGTGGAATCTGGTCTTCATCCAGTACAATCGGGAGCCCTCTGGAAAGTTGACGCCATTGCCGGCCCGCCACGTGGATACCGGCATGGGCTTCGAGCGTATTCTGGCCGTTCTTCAGGGGGTGAATTCCAACTACGACACGGATCTGTTTCAACCCATTCTCCAACACATCGGCCGTATTACCGGGTTGGATTACCGAAGCGCCACGCCGGATCAACAGGTGGCCTTTCGGGTGATTGCCGATCATATTCGTATGCTGACCTTTGCCATCACCGATGGGGCCATTCCCTCCAACGAAGGCCGTGGCTACGTGCTGCGGCGTATTCTGCGCCGGGCAGCCCGTTATGCCCGCAAACTGGACCAGCACGAGCCCTTCATCTACCAACTGGTGCCCACCGTGGTGGACATCATGGGCGAGGCGTTTCCAGAAGTGAGGGAAAAGCAGAATTATGTGATGGAGGTAATTAAATCCGAAGAGGAGAGCTTTAACAAAACGCTGGATCGGGGGTTGGAGATTTTTGCCGCCATGGTCCGCAAGCTCAAGTCCCGCAAGCAAACTGTTTTTCCCGGCGAGGAAGCCTTCCGCCTGTACGACACTTATGGATTTCCGCTGGATTTGACCCGCATTCTGGCTCAAGAGGAAGGCCTCACCGTGGACGAAGCCGGCTTTGAGCGGGAGATGGAGAAACAAAGAACGCGCGCGCGACAAGCGGCAAAATTTCAGGCCCAGTATCTTTCTGCAGATGACTGGCACATCGTAAGCCCTGCCGAACGCCACTCCATCTTTCTGGGTTACGAGCGTCTGGAAGCAGAAACCCGCATTCACAAGCTGGCTCGGCGGGATGGGCGCTGGTACGTGGTTCTGGTGGAAACCCC
>RFHE01000317.1 GCA_003696445.1 Calditrichota bacterium
GTTGCAAACCAGCTCGGCGATAACAATTCTTCGTCTGAGCGACGAACTCCAGATCAGTGTGCAGGAGTTGCCCGAAGGGCTGCTGACCCGGCCAACCCTGATCTGGCTGTACCGTACGGGAAAGAAGCAAACCCTGCCCATGGAGCTCAGCTACCTGACCGAAGGCATGAACTGGCATGCCGAGTACATTGGCGTGCTGAATACCGACGAAACCCGCATGGAGACGGCCGCCTGGGTGTCCATCGAAAACAAGAGTGGCGCCACGTTTTCCGATGCGCAAATCAAGCTGGTGGCCGGGGAGGTGCATCGGGCCAGAGAGAAACCTGTGGTGTTTTACTCCGAGCGTGCTGTGCAGGCCATGCGTGAGAAAAAGCCCATGTTTGAAGAGAAAGCCTTTTTCGAATACCATCTTTACACCCTCCAGCGGTCTTCCACCCTGAAGAACCGTCAGATCAAGCAGATTTCCCTGTTTCCGGCAACGACGGTTTCAACAAAGAAGGTGTTTCTGTACGATGCCGCCCGCGAAAAGGATCGTGTGCTGGTGAATGTGGAATTCAAAAACAATGAATCCAGCGGGCTGGGCATGCCGCTGCCGGAAGGGGTGTTCCGCCTCTACAAGCGGGATGGCGATGCCCTGGAATTCATCGGCGAGGATCGGATTGAACACACCCCGCGCAACGAGAAGGTAAGCCTGACCGTGGGCAAGGCCTTCGACATTGTGGCCGAGCGGACCATTGTTGCTCAGAAGAAACCCTCCCCGAGGTCCGAAGAGCAGACTATCGAAATCGAATTTCGCAACAGTAAAAAAGAAAGCGTGGATATTCTGGTTCGGGAGCATTTTCCGCTTTATCGAAACTGGGAGATTAAAGAAAGCAATATTCCCTATGAAAAGCGCAGTGCCACCGAGGTGGAATTTCGCGTTCCTGTGGAAGCCGAGAAGAAAAACGTCCTGCGATTTCGGGTGCTTTACTGGTGGTGATTGACGGGTGATGAAGAAAAAGTTTCCTTTCAGTTATCGAACCATCCAACAGATCAAGGCCGAGGAGTATCAGCGATTTTTTTCCCGCCTGGAAGGGTATTACCCCTACCTGAACCACCTGGGCGAAATTGTTTTCATGAAAGAAAACGATGCCCTGGGCCAGCACGAATTTTTTCTCTACCCGGAAACCTTCTGGACGCGGTTTAAGCGCCGGCTTCAGCTTCGCCGGCCGGTTGAACTGGAGCGGCTGAGCCGGGCCGAACGCGAACTGCGCCTGCAAATCCGCAAATATCTGGAAGAGAAATACATCGGGCGGATCACCACCGAAACGGCCCGCCTGCTGCCCGAACAATTCGAATACGAAATCGCTCCCGAGGAACTGGAATCGATTCCCATTACGCTGGAAGTTTTCGAAGCGGTGGACCTGCGGCGCTTTGCCCTGCTGGCCCTCCTGCTGGTGGTTGTCCTCGGTTTGGGCGCGGTCTGGTTTGTCCGCCATCTGGAAAAGCCGGTCTCGGGCAACCTGCTGGTGAAGACCAACGTGGAAGGGGCTCGCGTCTATCTGGATGATGAAGGATTCATCGGGTACAGCGGCCGGGTCCTGCCCAACGTGCCTGCCGGGGAACATCGGGTGCGGGTGGCCAAGTACGGTTACCGGCCGATCCCGGAAGAGCAGGTCGTGTCCATCAAGGCGGATTCCACCCACACGGTTTACTTCAAGCTGGTGCCCACTACCTCGAAGGTCAGCGGTTTTCTGAAAATTCAGGCGCCTTATCCGGATTCCCGGGTGTACATCGACAGCGTTTACACCGGGACCGTAGGGGAGAAGCCCTTCTTCGAAGTGGAAGTGGGCCAGCATGTGGTCAACATTCAGAAATCCGGTTACCTGACTATCCCGGCGGTCAAGTTGCTCAACATCAGTGCCGGGGACACCTCCATTCTGGTGGTGGACCAGATCCCCCTGCGGGAGAGCGATCTGGCCCGGCGCAATGGTCCGGCCGGGCCCAAAACCGGGTCCCTGGAGGTGGAGAGCGATGTGACCGGCGCGCGCATTTTCCTGGACGGCAGGGATACCGGCCAGGAGACCGATTTTATCTTTACCGAGCTGCCTTTTGGCGACCATGTGGTGGAGATTCACAAAGAGGGCTACCAGGCCGATCCGCCGCGCCAGCGGGTCAGCCTGTCCCCGCAATCGCCCTCGGCCAGTGTCAGTTTCCGGCTGATGCGCGAGTTTGAGCGGGTTTCCATTACTGTGAATCCGGCACAGGCCCAGATTTTTCTGGATGGCAAGCCGCTGGCCCGCGGCCGTTTTGTTGGACCGCTGCCGCTGGGCAAGCACATCCTCTCCTTCGGTGATGTGCCCGGTTACCGCACGCCCCGGCCTCGGGAAATTCAGGTGCGCCTGCGCGAACCGCTGTTTCTGGACATCAACTACTTCCCGGAAATGCGCATTCTGGCCGAGGTGGCCGCCAACGGCAGCATCCAGGAGAAAAACTGTGCCGTGTACACCGGCTACATCACCTTTGCCACCCGGGGCTTTGCCGCCAGTGCCGAAGCCGGCCCGGAGGTGGTGTATCACCCCGTCCTCAGCGACTTTGTGTGGAAACTGGGCTATGCCTTCCAGTACCGGGATCCCCATGGCAACGACGCGGTTAAAGTGACCTTTCAGTTGCCCCAGCACATCGACTACGAGCAGAAATTCACCCTGGAAATTCAGGCCATTGCCACCCGGGAGCCCTATCCGTTTCCTTCGCCCAGGCACCAGAGCGAAGTTCAGATCCGGCTCAATGGCCAGTTGCTGAACCCGCCCTACCAGCCCAGGTTTCTGGAAGAGACCAACGGGTTGGAAACGGTGAGCTGGGATGTGACCCGGTTGGTGAAACCCAGCAACAATTCCCTGGTCATCAGCGTGACCGACCGCAACAATCAGTACTTCCTGCTGAAGCGGGTGCTGATTTACAATTGAGGGGGTCGTCCGGAGGGCGCTACACCAAGAAAGATTTCCGCTACGCGCCTGAGCCGCCCTAGAGGCATGGGGGGCCCAGTGACCAATAGGGTTCATCCAGGCAAGGCGAGTGTTTCTATCACGTGAAATTCAAACGTTCAGGTGGCGTGAAAAGAGGATGTTTTTTTAAAGGGGTGGTTTTTTGGTTTTTTCGAGATAACGGCAAATCTCAGCCGCCCGCGGGGGCGGGTCGGCTGCAGCAGGTGTTAGGCGACTTCTTGCATGGGCAA
>RFHE01000318.1 GCA_003696445.1 Calditrichota bacterium
CTCTTCTCCCGCCCGGTGGATGGCCAGACCAGCTGGTGGTTTTCCGGCAAGTTGCTGCGCCCCAGGGTGGCCCACCGGCATTTCGCTCAAGCGAAACAGACCACGCCCTCAGGCAACGGCTGGGCACCCGCCTTGTTTTTTCTGGATGCATTGCGCATGATTGTGTGGCGCTTCCCCTACGAAGAGGCCATGCCGGGCCTTCGCTTCTTTGAGCAGCCGGAAAGATTACATCAGTTCTTCAGCGAGAAACTGTTCCCCGCCTTCCCCGCGCCGGATGGGTTGGCCTGGCAGGGCTACCGGCCCATCAAGTACATGCCGGGGAAGCGCTGCGTGTTGCAGCACACCTTTTTGAACAAACGCACCGGCGACACCGTCCAGCTGTACAGCAAGACCTATCCCGATGGACAGGCCGAGGAGGCCTTCGATCGGTGGCAGGAGGTGGCCCGGCGGATGAAGGGCGTGATGGAAACCCCTCTGCCCCTCGCCTACTGGCAGGAAGCCTGTACGATCTGGATGGAGGCCTGGCCGGGGGAGCCGTTGCTCGATTCCCCCACCGGGCTGAACGAAACCCTGTTCGCCCGGCTGGGAAGGCAGATTGCCGGACTGCACCAGTTGCCGGCCGGGAACCTGGAGCCGTTAATCCTTCTGGAAGATGTGCTGGCTTCCGCCCGGGAGGATTGCGCCAGTCTGGCCTGGCACCTGCCCGAGCACACATCGCTTTTCCAGCAAATCGGCCGGCGGATTGAACTGCTGTGTTCAGGCATTGAGGTGGGGCAAATTCCCCGGGCGCTGGTTCACAATGCCCTGCGATTGGAGCAGTTTCTGGGTAATGGGGAGCGAATCGCCCTGCTGGATCTGGATGCCGCCGGACAGGGCGACCCCCTCTATGATGTAGCCGAATTTTTGAGCTCGTTGGAGTACCTGGCCCTCTGCCAGCCGGAATACCGACAGCTACTTGCTTTTCAATCGGCCTTTCTGGAAGCCTACGCGAATCAGGTGCCGTGGGAGATGGACGCGCGGCGCCTGTTGGCCTATCAATTGACCGCCCTGGCGGGCAAACTGCACGACAGCATCAAAAACCTGCACCGGCCGGCGCTGAACAGGCTGGAAGAAATCCTGAACATGCTGGACACCCTGAACCGGCAGGCCGGCCGCCTGTGTGGAGACTGAGATGAAGATCGCTTTTGTGAGAACCAAAGTGGAAAGTACCGTCTTTCTGGATCGCGGGTGCGACGGAGGACCGCTGACGCCGGCCGAACTGGAATCCCTTAAAATTTCCGCCAAAGCCGGCAGCAGTTCCAAGAACATGATTCTGGCCCTTCAGGAATACGGGTTTATCGATCAGTGCGAGGAGTGGAAATTCTGGGCCGGCCCGACCATCAACCTGCCGGTGCCCGATGGCATGCCGGTGCGGCTGTTCCATTGTGAAGACGATCTGACCTCCCGGGACCTGGCCCGGTACCTGAACGCGAACCCGGCACCCGACATCCTGTGGGTGGAAGGAACCCATCTGCCCGCTTACCTGAAGCAAATTTTTGCGCTGTGCCGGGACAGCTTCAAAATCATTTATTCCAAAGACTGGAAGCCCTGGAAGGTTCGGGGTTTAGAGCAATACGATTTCTGTCTGGTGGACGAAGACTGGCAGATTCGTAAAGTGAAAAAACACGCCCCCGGGGTCGAGGCGGGGGTATGGGATAAGCTCATCGATTACCAGCGCCTCCATATTCCCCTGCCGGAAGAGAAAAAATACGACGTCTGCTATGTGGCCTATTTCCGGCGGCGTAAAAATCACGAGCTCCTCTTTGAGAGCCTGGCTCAGCTGAAGGATCGGCCCATTCGCACCCTCTGCGTGGGGGATGACCGGGAAAATCGGATGGAAAGACTCAAACAGTGGACCCGGGAGCTGGGTATCGAGGTGCACTTTATGGGTGAAGTACCCAAAGTCGAGGTGAATCGGTTGATGAACCAGAGCCGCATGGGGGTAATGTGCGCGGAAGACGATGCCGCCCCGCGGGTGATTCTGGAATACATGGCGGCCGATCTGCCGGTACTGGTCAACCGGAGGCTACTGGCCGGGGCCCGCTATGTGGGGCCGGAAGCGGGACGGGTGGTTCCGCCCGAGCAATTTGCCGACGGGATTCGCACCATGCTGGACAGCCTGGAAAGTTTTCAGCCGCGGCGCTATTTTCTGGAACATTTTTCAAAACCTCGGGTGGTGAAAAAATTTGTGCTCTTGTTCCGGGATTGGCGGTTGTTCGAGCAGGAAAAACTGAATGCGCTGGCATGAGCCACGGTAAGAGACATTTAAATCGTACGTAACAGTCGCCAATCAAAAAAACAGGAGAAGCTTTTGGAGGAGGAAAAAAGATCCCGCAATGCGGGCAGAGATTTTGATCCTTTCGATGCATTCAAACATCGGCCGGTGCTGCTTAAAACACTACGCACCCTCCGGAAGGAATGCCGGCTGGGAACCAGAGAACTGACCGATATGGAGATCGAGTTGCTTGCCTTCCGGGTGTCGCAGCTAAATGGCTGTGCCTATTGTGCCGTGGGGCATGGATTGCGGCTGGCCTCGCTTTCCCGGAACAAGGACCTGCCCGCCCAACTCATTTCCGGGAGCCGGGAACAATCCTTGACTCCGCGACAGATGGTGCTGTTGGAAATGGCTGAGCAATTAACCCTTCGGCCGGGCGAGAATCATGAACACCTGGTGGAGCGCCTCCAGAAAGCAGGGCTCAGCAAGGAGGGCGTACTGGATGTGGTTTTGGTGAACAGCTATTTTAATTTTTTGAATCGGATGCTCCAGGGTTCGGGACAGGAACTCCCTGCCCACCTGCAGAAAGTAGCGACTCGTTGGGGTATGAAATAAAACAAAAAATGTTGCATCTTAAAAAGAGGGAAAAAAATGGGCTAAGGAAGGATTAGGCGATGTAAAACGGTTAAATCCGTTTCCATCCGGCCGCGGTCGGTGGAGCGGAGGAGGGTTTCTCATGAAGAATAACAGGCGAGAGTCCCGTCATGGTGGAAGGCAAAAGCTCAATCCGCTTGCTGTCCTTCAGGAATATCCAGAACTCAGGATTACTATAAAGAAATTAGGCTGGCTATACAAAAACACGTTTAAAAATTTATCTGATTTTGAAAAACAAATTATTGTATTTTGGGTTTCTTATTTAAATGGTTGTTCAGTTTGCTGCATGGCTCATGGCACTCATTTAATTAATCTTTCTAAAGATCCCGACTTACCGGCAAAACTGATTCGCTGGAAAACCGATGCATTGTCAGCAGCGCAGCACAAGACATTGCTGGATTTTGTTACGAAATTGACCAGACATCCCTACGATTTTAGAGAATCTGACCTTGAACGACTTTGGAAAGCTGGCTACAATAAAAAGTCGTCTGAAGAGATTATTTTACTGGTTGCAAAGGCCAACATGGTCAACCGAATTGTCAGCGGTTTTCAGGCCGAATTGCCCGAACACTTGAAAATTGTGTGGGAGCAATGGCGGGACGGTGCATGGCAAGGCGAACAAC
>RFHE01000319.1 GCA_003696445.1 Calditrichota bacterium
GGGGCCAATCTGGGACAATTCGAAATCAAAGACTACCACATCGATGAGCCCCGGCACGAGAACGGTCAGGTTGTGGAGCAATTCCGCTACGTCATTTCCGTTTTCGACACCGGGCGCTTTGTGATTCCACCCTTCCCGGTGGCCGTTGCCGTGAGCGATACCGGCAGGCCCATTGTGGTGCAATCTGAGGCCATTCCCATTTACGTGAAAAGTGTGCTCAACTCACCGGATGCCGAGTTAAAGGACATTAAGCCGCCTCTGGTGCCGCCGGTAGATTACTGGCGATGGGCGCTGTTGATCGGCACGGCATTGCTGGTTCTGGGTCTGGCTGTGCTGGGATGGTACGTGTACCGGCGCCGCAAGCAGGGCCAACCGCTGTTCCGGAAGGAAGTCATTCGCCCGGCCCACGAAATTGCTCTGGAAGCCCTTCAGGCGCTGCGGCAGAGCGATCTGCTGGCGCAGCAGGCCTACAAGGCATTCTTTACCCGCCTCTCGGAAATTATGCGCGAATATCTGGAAAATCGATTTTTTGTTCCGGCCCTGGAAGCGACCACCGACGAGATTGTGGAGGCAGTGGCCGGCCTGGAGCTGGAGGAAGAGCACTGCCAGCGGCTGGAGCAGGTGCTGCGATTGTGCGATCTGGTCAAGTTTGCCCGCTACCAGCCTGAACCGACCGAGATCGAAGGCGCCCTGGCCATGACCGAAACCTTTGTGCAAGGCACCCGGCTGGAATTTCAGCCTGTGGAGGTGATTCACCCCGAAACCGGAGAAGGGGAACCCACCCCTCCCGCCTCTGAAAATCCGGGGCAACAATTCCCCGCCGCGGGTGCCGAAGGAGAACAGCCCTCCAGGTCTCCGGATAAACAAACCAGGCCAGGGGGCCAGAAACGGAAAAAGTAGGTTAAGGACCAAAACGTTGGAGGAGATGCGGTGATCGAGGTTAAAAATCTTACCCGTTATTATGGCGAAAAATGCGCCATCAACAACGTGTCGTTTCGGGTAGAGAAAGGGGAGGTTCTGGGATTACTGGGGCCCAACGCGGCCGGTAAAACCACCACCATGCGCATCCTGACCTGCTACATGCCGCCGACCTCGGGCGATGCCTGGGTGGCCGGTTACAACATCTGGGAGGCCCCGATGGAGGTCAAGAAACGGATCGGCTACCTACCGGAAAATCCGCCGCTGTACCACGATCTGCGGGTGGAGGAATATTTGAATTTTGTGGCCAAAATTAAAGGGGTGCCCGGGAACCGATTGAAATCCCAGGTCAGCAGTGCCATCGAGCGTGCCGGTTTAACCTCGGTAGCCCGTCAGGTAATCGGCAGCCTGTCCAAAGGGTACAAGCAGCGGGTGGGGCTGGCCCAGGCCCTGCTCAACGACCCGGATGTGCTGATTCTGGACGAGCCCACCGTCGGGCTGGACCCCCGCCAGATCATCGAAATCCGCCAGCTGATTAAAAACCTGGGCGGGGATCATACCGTCATCCTCTCCACCCACATTTTGCCGGAGGTGGAAATGACCTGCCAGCGGGTGGTCATTATTAACGAGGGGCAGGTGGTGGCGCAGGACACCCCGGAAAATCTGACCCGGCGTTTGCGAGGCACCGAGCGCATTCTGCTGGAACTGGATGGAGACACCCGGACCGTCGAGGAGGTGCTCGGTCGCTTCCCACAGATTACCAGCCGCGAGGTGGAAAAACTCAGTGGCAACGGTCACGTCCGCTATGCGCTGGAAGTGACCGAGGACATCCGCAACCAATTGGCCCGGGCGGTTGTCGAAAGCGGGGTTAACCTGTATGAACTTCGCTCCGAAGCCTACTCGCTGGAGGACATCTTCCTGCACCTGACCACCAAAGAAGAGGAGGCTGTGGCATGAAGAAATTGCTGGCGATCTATCAGAAGGAAATGAAGCACTTCTTTTATTCTCCCATTGCCTACATCGTCATCGCTGCCTTCACTGTACTGGCCGGCATCTTCTTTTATCTGTACCTGAGCAGCTTTGTGGAAGCGGCGTTCATGGACATGATTCGTTCCCAGCAATTCCGTACGCCGCCCCAGAAATTCAACGTCAATCTGCAGCTCATCCGGCCGTATTTCTGGAATCTGGCCTTAATCAGCCTGTTTGTCCTGCCCCTGGTGACCATGCGCCTGTACTCCGAGGAGAAGAAGCTGGGCACCGTGGAGCTGCTCTACACTTCGCCCATTTCGGTCTCACAGATTGTGCTGGGCAAGTTTCTGGCCGGACTCACCTTCTACCTGGTTATGCTGATTCCTACGGTCATTTTTCAGGCCCTGCTGTTTGTTTACGGCGATCCGGAACTGGGTCCGGTGCTTTCCGGATATCTGGGACTGCTGTTGCTGGGGAGCGCCTTCATTGCCGGCGGCCTGTTTATCTCCTCGCTTACCGAAAATCAGATTATTGCCGCCATCGGAGGGTTTGGTCTCTCCCTGTTGTTGTGGGTCATCGGCTGGGCGGCCAGCTTTTCCGGTCCCGGACTGGCCAAGGTGCTCAACTACCTGTCGGTCATCAATCACTTCGAGGACTTCGCCCAGGGCGTCATCGATTCCCAGCACATTGCCTTCTACCTGTTGCTGTCCGCCGTGGGCATTTACCTGACCTTTAAATCGTTAGAAGCCATTCGCTGGCGCGCGTAAGCTGAGGCCAATGGAAAAAAGCTGCTAAAGCGAAGGAGGAGCCACAGGTCATGAAAAAGAATGTTCAACTGGCAGCCATTGTGATCGGCTTGCTGATGATCTTATACAGCTTCGTCAACTTTTCCCTGAACCAGCTGTGGGACTGGGTTTCCACCGTTTCGCTGATTCTCGGGCTGGTGCTGGCCGGAGTGGGGGTGTACCATCAGCGCAAATATTCGCGCAAGCAGGTGGATCGCCGCACCCTTATGTACGGAGGGACCAGTGCCCTGTCCACGCTGGTATTCCTGGGCATTATCACCCTGCTGGCCTTTCTCACCACCCGGCATCATGCCCGGGCGGATTTAACCGAGAAGGGCCTGTTCAGCCTGGCGCCACAGACCAAAAAGGTGCTCAAGGATTTGAATAAGGAAGTGAAAATCTGGGCCTTTTACAAACAGAGCGACGCAACCATGGCCCAGGATTTACTGGACGAATACGCTTTCCGCTCCCGGTACATCAGCTACCAGATTGTGGATCCCAATCAGAAACCGCAGCTGGCTCGCCGCTATCAGATCACCAAATACAACACCGTTGTGGTAGAAAGTGGAGGCAAGCGGGAGACCATTGAAGAGCTCAACGAAAGCAACCTGACCAATGCCATCATTAAAGTAACCCGGGAGCTGGACAAGGTGGTTTACTTTGTGACCGGACACGGTGAGAAGGACATCGAAAGTGACAAGCCGGATGGTTACAAGTTTTTTGCTGATGGGATTAAAAAGGAAAACTACATCGTTAAAACGCTGAACCTTGCCGAAAGCAAATCGGTGCCCGAGGATTGTTCCGTTCTGGTCATTGCCGGGCCCCAGGCGGACTTCTTCCCCTTCGAGCTGGATTCCATCAAGGCCTATCTGGAGAAGGGCGGCAAAGTGATGGTGCTGATTGACCCGATGTGGAAGCCGGGCCTGGTGGACCTGCTCAAAGAATACAACATTCAGGTGGACGACGACATTGTGGTGGATAACAGCGGCATTGGCATGCTGTTCGGCATGGGGCCGGAGGTGCCGCTGGTCAGTCGTTACGAAAAGCATGAGCTGTTCAAGGATTTCAACATCACCACCTTTTACCCAGTGGCCTGTTCGGTGCGCCCGCTGGAAGAGGACCGGGCAAAGTTTACCACCGAGGTGTTGTTCCGAACCAGCCGGAACAGCTGGGGTGAAAAGGATTACCAGCATCGGGAAGTGACCTTCAACGCCGGCAAGGACATCAAGGGGCCGGTTTCCCTGGCCGTTCTGTCCACCAAAACGCTGGACGGGGGGAAGAAGGCTCAGTTGCTGGTTGTCGGCGACAGCGATTTTGCCAGCAATGCCTACATTCGTAATTCCGGCAATTACGACCTGGCGCTGAACATGGTCAACTGGATGGCCGAGGAGGAGGACCTGATTACCATCCGGCCCCGCGAATTCGACGACCGGCGGGTGAATTTAACCCAGAAGCAGAGTAAAACCGTCCTCTACGTCAGCGTGTTTGCCTTACCGCTGATGATTATTCTGGCCGGCGTGGTGATTTACTATCGGCGGCGCTGAGCCGGTACGCTGGCAGTGAATGCGCAAGCGGGGTTAACTCTGTACTGGACTGGAGGAAGCGATGAAAGGACGAAACCTACTGCTCATGTTTCTGGTCTTCATTCTGCTGGGTGGCTATGTGTATCTGGTAGAGATCAAGCAACATGAAAAAAAGCAGAAGGCCGAAGAGGCGGCCGCAAAACTGTTCGACTTTGTCAAGGACAGCCTGGCTACGGTAGAAATTGTCAAAGCAAAGGATCATATTGTAGTGGCCAAAACCGAAAGCGGCTGGAAAATTATTCAGCCCCTGGAAACCGATGCCGATGAATCGGTGATGAACACCCTGCTCAACAATCTGAAGGATGCCAAAAAGGAGCAGGAATTCGAGGTGAAGCCCGGCGAATGGGCCAGCTATGGGCTGGGCAATCGGGGCATCAAGGTGAAGTTGACCTTTCGGGACGGCCGCACCGATTCCGCCTTTTTCGGCGATCCCACCCCGGTGGGCTCTAATGCCTTTGCCGCCAAGGATTCTACCCATGTGTTTACGGTGAAAAATTACATTAAGTCCTCGGTGGACAAAAACCTGTTTGCCCTTCGGGACAAGCGTTACCTGCGCTTCAAGCGCGATCAGGTGCAGAAGATTGTCCTGATCCGGGGCAAGGAAAAGATCGAGCTGGAAAAAAGCGGGCCCAATGAGTGGCGGCTGGTCAATCTGGACCGGCCGGCCGACGGGGGTAAAATCGGTGCCCTGCTCAGCAAGCTGGAGTTTAACCGCACCAAAGGCTTTGTGGACGAAGAAGGCAAGCAATTGCGCAAATACGGGCTGGAACCGCCCGCCTACAAAGTGGAGCTTTACCTTGGTCCCGAGCGGGCTAAACAGGTGCTGCGAATCAGCAAAAAATTGCACGGTAAATACTACGCCTGGGACGAGTCCCGCAAGCCGATCTTTGAGCTGGACGAGGCCGTGGTTACCGACATTTCGCGACCCCTGAACGAATATCGGAACAAGGATTTTGCCAAGGTGGATCGCGAAAAGGTAAACCGGATCGAAATTCTGTACGGGGATACTTCGCTGGTCTGCACTCAGGATTCTCTGGAAAAAGAGTGGTATTTGCAGCAGAAGCCTGAACCGGCGCGGGTTAAAAAAGCGAAGATTTCCACCTTCCTGTCCAATCTGGATTTTAAAACCATTCGCGAATTTGTCAGCGACAACCCGACCAATCTGGCGCGCTACGGTCTGGAAAAGCCCCGATTGGTGGTTCGCCTGTTTAACAACAAGGATCTGCTGCTGGAGGCTCGTTTTGGGAAGGTGAAGGACAAAAAAGTGTACGCCATGACCAATCAGTACAATTCGGTTTACCTGATCGATGCCGTGGCGTTAAAGCAGCTTAAACTGAAAGCGGACGACATCATTGACCGGTTGACCCATCTGGAGACCGGCAAACAAAAAAGCAGTTAATGGCTAAAGCGGAGCCGTAGTCCGGACCCATGTTTTACGAATTTGCTGATTTAAAATTTTTCATCCTGCTGCTGGTGGTGGCCTACTTTGTCTGGCACTACTGGCGGCGGTATCCCCGGCTGAGCGGGCACTTCAAGTACTCCACCCTGCGCTATGCCCGTCAGGTGCCGGTGACGTTGCGGCAGCGGCTTCGCCGATATTTCTTCTTACTGCGGACGCTGATTCTGGCCCTGTTGGTGGTGGGCCTGGCCCGTCCCCGTTCCGGCACCCAGATGCAGGAGGTGACCACCGAGGGCATTGACATCATGCTGGTGCTGGATGTGAGCTCCTCCATGCTGGCCGAGGATTTCAAGCCGAAGAACCGGATAGAAGCGGCCAAAGCGGTGGCTAAGGAGTTCATCCAGGGCCGAACCAACGATCCCATCGGGCTGGTCATCTTTGCCGGCGAGGCCTTCACGCAGTGCCCGCTGACGCTGGACTACGGCGTGCTTTACCAGATTCTGGATAACGTGCAGGTGGCCCCCCGGGAGTGGGACGGTACAGCGATCGGTAACGGCCTGGCCACGGCGGTCGCCCGCCTGAAGGAGAGCCGGGCCAAGAGCAAAGTGATCATTCTGCTGACCGATGGCCGCAACAATGCCGGCGAGGTGGACCCGATTACCGCCGCCCAGCTGGCCCAGACCTTTAACATTCGAGTGTACACCATTGGAGCCGGCACCCGGGGGCGGGCGCTTTACCCGGTGGAAGACCCCATCTTCGGGAAGCGCTACGTTAGCATGCAGGTAGAAATTGACGAAGATCTGCTGCGCCGGATTGCCGAAATGACCGGGGGGCGCTACTTCCGGGCGACCGACTCGGAAAAGTTGCGCCAGATTTACAAAGAAATCGGCGAACTGGAAAAGACGCGGATCGAGGTGAAGGAATTTACCCGCTACAGAGAGCTGTACGTGTGGTTTGCCGGCCTGGCGCTGGCTCTGCTGGTGGTGGAGGTGGTGCTAGGCAATACCTATTTACGCAAATTGCCCTGATCGGATGAAACCATGATTCGTTTTGCACATCCTGAATATTTTTACCTGTTCATCCTCATTCCGGCACTGGCCGTGTTCTACGGGTTGGCCTTTGCCTACAAGCGCCGTTTGCTCCAGCGCCTGGGCGATCCGGAGCTGGTGGCCAAGCTGACCGCTCAGGTCAGTCGCCGCCGCCAGGCCACCAAGGCCCTCCTGACCCTGCTGGCTATGGCCCTGCTCATCCTGGGCCTGGCCGATCCCCAGATCGGTACCCGGCTGGAAACGGTGAAGCGAAAAGGGGTGGACATTTTTGTTGCCCTGGATGTTTCCCGAAGCATGCTGGCCGAGGATGTACCCCCCAACCGTCTGGAAAAAGCCCGGCACGAAATCGACAACTTCATCGATCTGCTCCAGGGGGACCGGATCGGTTTGATCGTTTTCAGTGGTCTGGCGTTTGTGCAATGCCCGCTGACGCTGGATTACAGTGCGGCCAAGCTATTTCTGGACGAAGTGGAAGTGGGCATGGTACCGCAACCGGGGACCAACCTCTCCGAGGCCATTAAAACGGCCATGCGCTCGTTTGTCTCCAAAGAACTGAAACACAAGGTGCTCATCTTGATTACCGATGGAGAAAGCCACGAAGGAGACCCGGTGGAAGTGGCCAAACAGGCCTCCCGGGAAGGCGTGGTCATTTACACCATAGGCATCGGGTCCCCTCAGGGTGCACCCATTCCGGAATTCGACCGTTACGGGAACAAGGTGGGGTACAAAAAGGACCGGGAGGGCCGCATCGTTACCACCAAGCTGGATGTGTTAACGCTGGAAAAAATTGCTTTCGAAACCGGTGGCAAGTTCTACATTTCCAGTGGCGGGGAAACCGAGCTGGACAAGATTTACCAGGAAATCTCCCGCATGGAGAAAAAAGAGCTGGCTTCCCGCCAGTTCACTCAGTTCGAGGATCGCTTTCAGGTCTTTCTGTTTCTGGCGTTCTTCGTTCTGTTCTGGGAAGGGTTGATGAGTGAGCGGCGCCGAATTCGGCGATTGCGCTCCAGACTCATGGTGGAGAAACAGACATGAGCACGCGTGGCCTGATGTTGCTGTTGATTGCTGCCCTCTGGCTACCGTCCGGCGGTCTTCTGGCCGGAGGCGTTTCCAGAAGTAAGCTGAAGGAAGGGAAAACGGCTTTCGAGAAGGGGGACTGGGATCAAGCACTGAATCACTTTCAGGAAGCCTTGCTGGACGATCCCACCAATCCGCTCCTCCAGTTTAATCTGGGCGATGCCCTGTACAAAAAGCAGCGCTACCAGGAGGCGGTGAAGGCCTTCGAAAAAGCCCTGTCCACCACCAATCCGCGCCTGCAGGAACAGACCTATTACAATCTGGGCAACGCCTACTACCAGCTGCAGCAGTATCAGCAAAGCATCGAAGCCTACAAGAAGGCTCTGGAGCTGGATCCCAACGATGTGGAGGCCAAACACAACCTGGAGCTGGTGCGGGCCAAATTGAAGGAAATGGCCAAAAAGCAGCAACAGAATCCCGCCTCCCAGCAGAACAACCAGCAGCAACAGGGGCAACAAAATCAGGCGCAGAATCAGCAGAACAAACAGGATCGGCAGCAGCAACAACAGCAGGGCCAGCAGCAGCAACAGGGTGAGGAGAAGCAGCAGGCTCAGCAAGAGCAGTCCGATAAGCAACAACAGCAGCAGGATCAGGCCAGGCAGCAGGACCGGAGCCAGGAGGCCGACAAACAGCAAGCCCGGGAGGCCCAGCAGGCCAGGGCTGAGAAGAAGCCTTTGAGTAAAGAAGAGGCGGAAAGAATTTTGCAAGCTTTACGTAGCAAGGAAATCCAGAACAAAAACTTGAAGCATATGGCCCATCGCGCGGGGAAGGTCCATGTGGAAAAGGACTGGTAAAGTGAAACATGCTGCCGTTGTGGTACTCGTACTCTTGATGAGCCTGTCCCTTCGGGCGGCTGCGACCGATTTGCAGATCAAGGCCTGGGTGGATCGCAACCCGGTGTCGGTGGAGGACGAATTCACTTACATCGTTGAAATCAGCGGCAAGGTTCGCAGCCTGCCCGAGGTTCAGTTGCCCGATTTCAGCGCGTTCTATGTACTCAGTGGACCCAACGTCTCCTCATCCTACCAGATCATCAATTTTGAATTTTCCGCTTCTCAGACCTATCGGGTGATTTTGCAGCCCAGGAAGACCGGAGAATTCACGTTGGGTCCGGCAAAGGTAAAATTCAAGGGGCAGACGTTACAGAGCGAACCGGTTCGGGTAAAGGTGATTCAGGGGCCATCTCGGCCCCGGCGCTCGTCGCCGGCGGCACAAAGCCCGAGCAGATCCACCCAGCAGCAGGGCAGGCAGGGTAGCCAGCCGAATCTCTCCCGCGCCATTCAATTGAAAGCCATTCCCACGGCCCGGAGCGTTTATCTGGGCCAGCAGGTGACCCTGAGCTACAAAATTTATTTTCGGGCCCGAATCCGGGATTTCGACTTTGTCGATCATCCCGAGACCGTGGGCTTCTGGGTGGAAGAATATCCCCTCTCCGGCGAGGCCACCATCACCCGGGAAATCGTGGACGGCGTGCAGTATAATGTGGCCGAAATCAAACGCCTGGCCCTTTTCCCCAACAAAACGGGCAAGCTGACCATTCCGCCGGTGACCATCACCGTA
>RFHE01000320.1 GCA_003696445.1 Calditrichota bacterium
ACAAAATATTCCCGGTGGATGGAATCCGGTGGAAAATAGTGGTTCCCTTCCACTACAATTGTACGGTCGCTTTCGGCCAGTACCACGCCGTTCCAAATGGCTCTTGGCATTTTTGATTCCCTTTTTTGCCAAATTTACAACTGCCAAAGGGCCATACCCAGTTTAAAATCCATTGAAACCGAAAAGGCGGCAGGCTATATTGAATAAGATTTGGGTAAGCTGAAAAAATAAAAATTAAAAAACAGGAGGACCACGTCATGAAGATCACCGTAATTGGCGCAGGGCATGTTGGCGCTACGCTGGCTCAGCGCATCGTGGATAATGACCTGGTGAAGGACCTGGTGCTGGTGGACATTGTCGAGGGCATTCCCCAGGGGAAGGCCTTGGACATGTGGGAATCCACCCCCGTTCTGGGCAGCGACTGCCGCGTCATTGGAACCAACAGTTACGAGGAAACCAAGGATTCGGACATTGTAGTTATCACCGCCGGTTTGCCTCGGAAGCCGGGGATGAGCCGTGAAGACCTGCTGGCTAAAAATGTGGAAATCGTCAAATCGGTTACCAAGCAAGCAGTCGAATTTTCTCCCAATGCCATTCTGGTGGTGGTTTCCAATCCGCTGGATGCCATGGCCTGGACGGCTTTGAAGGTGTCCGGATTCGAACCGCATCGGGTGTTTGGAATGGCCGGTGTGCTGGACACGGCCCGTTACCGCTCCTTTATTGCCCTGGAACTGAACGTTTCCACCAAGGACATCCAGGCGCTGGTGCTGGGAGGACATGGGGATTCGATGGTGCCGTTGCCCCGCTACACCATGGTCGGCGGTATTCCGCTCACCGAATTGTTGCCCCAGGATCGCATCGATGCCATTGTGGAACGCACTCGCAAGGGCGGCGGGGAAATCGTCAGCCTGCTGAAAACCGGCAGTGCTTACTATGCCACCTCGGCCGCCATTTACGAGATGGTCGAGTCCATTGTGAAGGACAAGAAACGCCTGCTGCCCGGTTCGGCCTATTTGCAGGGTGAATACGGTTTCCACGACATTTATCTGGGCGTACCCATTAAAATCGGACGAACAGGTGTAGAAAAGATTTTCGAGTTGCGTCTTACCGAAGAAGAAAAAAATGCCCTGGCTCGTTCTGCCGGGGATGTAAAACGCACCATCGAGAAAATTAAATTGTAAAGAAAACGTCTCTGGCAAGTTGTGTTACCTTGTGGAGGTGCTATGCAAACGAACGACTTTATTGAACTGGAAAACACCTACGGTGCCAACAATTATCATCCGCTGGATGTGGTGCTGACCCGGGGGGAAGGCGTCTGGGTGTGGGATGTGGAAGGTAACAAGTATCTGGATTGCCTGAGCGCCTATTCGGCGGTCAATCAGGGGCACTGCCATCCTTCCATTTTAACGGCTCTCAAGGAACAGGCTGCCCGACTGACGCTTACCTCCCGTGCCTTCCGTAACGACAAGCTGGGCCTGTTCTACAAAAAAGTCAGTGAACTGACCGGCTTGCCGAAAGTGCTGCCCATGAATTCGGGTGCCGAAGCCGTTGAAACAGCCCTGAAGGCCATTCGCAAATGGGCTTACACGGTAAAGGGGGTTCCGGAGAACCAGGCGGAGATTATTGTTTGCGAGAACAACTTTGCCGGGCGCACCATTACCATCATCAGCTTTTCTACCGAGGCGCAGTATCGTTACGGTTTTGGTCCTTTTACGCCCGGTTTTAAGATTATCCCTTACGGCGATGCTGAAGCGCTTCGCAAGGCCATCACAGCCAACACGGCGGCCTTTTTTGTCGAGCCGATTCAGGGTGAAGGCGGCATCATCGTGCCACCGGAGGGCTTTTTGCGCCAGGCCCGAGAAATCTGCAGCGAGAACAACGTGCTGTTTGTGTTGGACGAAATCCAGACCGGCCTGGGTCGTACCGGCAAAATGTTTGCCTTTCAGCATGAAGGCATCCAGCCGGACGGCATCACCATTGGCAAGGCTCTCTCCGGGGGTTTTTACCCGGTGTCCGCGTTCGTGGCTACCGAGGAGGTGATGGGCGTGTTTCAACCCGGTGACCACGGCAGCACTTTTGGGGGCAATCCCCTGGCCGCAGCAGTGGCTCTGGCCGCGCTGGATGTGCTGGTGAAAGAAAATCTTCCCGCTCGAGCAGCGGAACTGGGTGAATATTTCATGGCTCGGCTAAAAGAAATTAACAGCCCGCATATCAAGCAGGTGCGTGGCCGGGGATTGCTGATCGGCGTGGAACTGAAGCCAGAAGCCGGCGGTGCCCGGCGCTTTTGCGAGGCCCTAAAAGATCGGGGAATTCTGGCCAAGGAAACCCACGAGCACGTGATCCGGTTTGCCCCACCGCTGGTCATTACCCGCGACGAAATCGATTGGGCGCTCAAACATATCCGTACTGTTCTAACAACGCTGTAGAATCTCAGACAATGGGGCAGGTTTAAGCCGACAAACCTGCCCCATTGTAATGGCTCAGACCTTTTGAAGCCTGTTCCTGTTTGCCGGCCACTCAGGTTGCCCTGCTGGTGTCCCACAAGAAAGGATGGGTTACAGAAAGTACCTTTAATCGTCGATGCCTGCTACCGGATCGGGCAGGCTTTTTGGTTTGCCTGGTGTGAAGCGGCTTTTCCTCATCCCAGGGATGGTCTTTCGGGATGCCCTGGCAGAAGGATTTGTCAGTAGGTAGGATGGGCTGTCCGGCAACGGTTGATCCACGAGGGGACGGATTTCTGTTCTGC
>RFHE01000321.1 GCA_003696445.1 Calditrichota bacterium
ACCAGGTAATGGGCAAAAGACCCATCCAGTTGCAGCCCTTGAATCTGGGCATTTGGACACACATGACCGTTACCGGTGCGGCAGGCATAACAGTGCCCGCAGGTAAGATGCATTTCTGCGGTGACGTCGAATCGCTCCCGCAGGAAGGCAAGAAATTCAGAATTGCTGGAAAGCCCTCGCCCTGGGCTTTGTGCAATAATCCGGCGAAGGCTTTCCCGTTCGGGCCGGTCGGAAACGATGGTCAGAATACGTTTGGCCAGCACTTCCGCCGCCATCGGACCCAGCGCATCCACTTGCCCGCAGAACTCATGGCCCAGAACCACCTCGTTACCGTTCATCATGGCCAGTTCTTCCCGAAGTGCCTCCTTGCTCTGGTAAATACCCACATCTGTTCCACAAATGCCAGCGTAGGTTACCCGAATCCGCACATCCTCTGGATTCTGCAGTTCGGGCAATGGGCGTTCGCGCAACTGGACGCCTTCCGGCCAGGGCCGACCCGGCACCGGGCGGGATTTGGTGATGGCCAGCATGGTGGCTGTGTTTTCCATCTGTCTGTTCTTCCAGTAAATTACATTTCCGCCTCAGGGCTATCCCAACAATCGGGCACCCCGAGTGTTTTGGCACAGTTTTATTTCTGTGGCGCAGGACTTAAACGCATTCGCCCCTCAACCGGTGCTGAACAAAAAATCGTGGACGATGGCTATTGATGCAAATTGCAATATTACTGCAACGGACTAGACGCTAACACCCCCAACTCCCTCCCCTGCCAGAATAGATCGAGGGGGGATGCGCTCTTTAGAATTAAAGCAAGTCTGGGTCTATTCAATTGCAAAAAATTGCTCTGGTTTGTTAAGGCAGATGCAACCATTCATTAAAGGTAAAGTCCAAATGCAAGTAGGTTAGCATCTAATTGTGTTCTACTTTTTAGACAGCCACAAATGCCCCCTTGACCTTACTCTGGGGGTTGACCGGCCGCCGATGCCGGTTAATTTATAATATGGGCCGAAAGGCAAAACAGAAACAAGCCTGTTCGGGAAAAGAGGAGCCTTAGGCTTGAAGAAGTCCGAAACATTGCCCGCGAAGGAAGCAAGCATCGCAACCGTCAGGCCGCGACGGGTGGTGGTTTTCACCGATCTGGATGGCACCCTTCTGGACCACGACACCTACAGTTGGGAAGCGGCTCGGCCGGCCCTGGAACTGGTGCGCAGATGTCACGTGCCGCTCATTTTCAACACCAGTAAAACCCGGGCCGAATTGGGCGACCTGCGAGGGCAGATGGACATCCGCGACCCGTTTGTGGTGGAAAACGGCGGGGCTATTTACTACCCCCGGGGATATTTCAAAAAGGGCATTGGCTGGCCTCCTCTGGCGGATTCGGAACATTTCGTGGAGGAATTGCTGGGCCCTGGCTATGCACAGATTCGCCGCTTTATTGAGCGGATGCGCCGGGATCACGGCTATCGGCTGGCGGGCTTTGGCGACTTAACCGACGAAGAGGTGGCCCGGCACACCGGCCTTTCCCCCGCCCAGGCCGCCCTGGCCCGCCAGCGCCAGTGTTCCGAGCCGTTTCTGTGGCAGGATTCAGCGCAGCGGTTCGAAGCGTTCAAGCGCAAAGCCGAACAGGCCGGCTTTCGCATCCTGAAAGGAGGGCGATTCTACCATCTCATCGGCCACAGCGACAAAGGCAAAGCCCTTCGTCAGCTAATGGCAAAATACCGTTCCACCTGGCCGAACGCTCGCTTTCTTTCCTTGGCCCTGGGAGACAGCCCCAACGATTTGGACATGCTGCAGGCCGCCGACCTGCCCATTCTGGTTCAGCGCCCAGGGGGGCAATATGCTGCCCATCCCCCAATAAAAAACCTATATCTGGCCCGAGGCATTGGCCCACGCGGCTGGAACGAGGCGATGCTGCACTGGCTGCCCCAACTCCTGGCCTGATCCGGTCTGCCCCTCCCTGGCAACCCGGAGGGTCAACCCACGGTAATCCAAACTTGTCCGGTTCCCAGGAACCTGTTCCATTGAGGCCAATTTGGTATTATTTTTAATCTGGTCTTTTGGCCACAACACAACAATCGAAGCAGCGGAGTGCGACTATGGCGGATTTTTTTCAGAACGGTATTTTTGCCACCATCCATAAATTTCGGGAACGTCCCCTGGAAGAATTGGAGCAGGAGCTCAAGCAATTTTCCCGCAAGCGCCCTATGGCGCTGGTTCTGCCCTCGCTGTACAGCGAATTGCAGGGGGACGCTCTGCCTCGCATTCTGGATGACCTGACCCACGCGCACTATCTTCAGGAGATTGTGATTGGTCTGGATCGGGCCAACAGGGAAGAGTTCCAGCGCGCCCGGGAGTTTTTCTCCCGCCTGCCCCAGCACCACCGGGTAATCTGGCAGGATGGCCCCCGAATGGCCGAGCTGAACAAATTGCTCAAGTCCCACGGGCTGTCCACCGGCGAACCGGGTAAGGGGCGCAACGCCTGGTTCTGCTTTGGCTACATCCTGGCCGCCGGAAAGGCTCGGGTGGTAGGGCTGCACGATTGTGATATCCTGACCTACGACCGCAGCCTGCTGGCCCGCCTGATGTATCCAGTAGCTAACCCCAATTTCGGCATTAAATTCTGCAAAGGGTATTACGCCCGTGTTTCCAATAAACTTCACGGCCGGGTGGCCCGGTTGTTTGTCACACCGCTGGTGCGCTCCCTGCGCAAAATTTTGGGGCCGCTGGAATACCTGGAATATCTGGATACCTTTCGCTATCCCCTGGC
>RFHE01000322.1 GCA_003696445.1 Calditrichota bacterium
CACAACCATTTCGTGGCTTTCTTCCCACAACTCATTCCCTCCAACATCTGCATCGTAGATGCGAAAGGTCATGTTGCGCGTGCCGTCCACCGGATTCCCCTCGGCATCGGTCAGCATGCCCTGATAGCTCAACTGGCGGGGCGCCTGGGCAAAAAGAATTCCCGGCACCAGCACAAGCAAATAGATCCCTGTGCGAAAAATGGATTTCATTTCAACAATCCCCCTTTGCTTTGCAAATGGTATCCGAATGGGTTTATTTTAATAAAATCATCCGCCTGGTTTTCACAAACGGGCCGGCCTTGAGCCGGTACAGGTAAATCCCGCTGGCCACGGCTTCCCCGCGCTCGTTTCGCCCGTCCCAGTACGTGGTATGGTAACCGGCCTGCAGGGGGTTCTGCTTTAATAGGATTCTCACCCGTTGACCGAGCAGATCGTACACCTCCAGGGTCACTTTCTGCGGCTCTGGCAGGGCAAAACGGAGGGCCGTGCCCGGGTTGAAGGGATTGGGATAGTTGGCATAAAGCTGATAGGCGGCAGGAATGGCCTGCAAACGGACCAGTTCCTGCCGGATGCGCTCTGCCTCTCCGGCCAACACCTGGAAGTGCTGCATGGATCCGGCCGCCAGATTGGGAAACCGATAGCGGGGTCGAGCGCTCAGGTTCTGCACCTGGCGGGTTTCCCGATGATGCAACCACACCTCCCAGCCTTCCGGCAGGGGGCCCTCCAGAGAGGTGGAAAGGGTTACTTCCCCTTCGATCATGCTGATCGACTCCAGCGACCAGCGGTACAAAGTTCCCCCCGGCGGGCGAAAGTCGGAACTGTAACGGTCCGCTCGCTCCTTCCAGTCCAGATTGGCCACATAGAGCGCTACGAACTCTCCCACCGGCGGCGGTTCGTAGGCGTCAAATGCATCGAATTCTTCGCGGGCCTCCGGGCGAATGCCGATGAAATTGGCCGCATCCACCGCCTGCTGGCAGCGGGCTTCAATCCGAAGGCTCCAGCCTCCGGCGGACGCTTTAGGTTGCTTGGCGGGCGCCGAACCGCTCTGAAAGGGGCGAATGCGGAGCGTATAGCTGCCGGTATCGTCCACCTTCAGGGCATAGCCTTCCCAGGGCTGGAGCATGGTGATGCTGCCCGGCGCAGACCAGTCCCCGGTGTAGGTGCGGAGATCAAAAGACTGATTCTCCACCGAGAGCGCCGACACCGGGATGGGGAAGTTGTACGGATTGGCGATCAGATTCCAGCCCGGTTCCAGCGGCAGGGTGAACACGGAATCGGCCACCAGTTCAGTCGTGCCCACATCCACGTTGCCGCCATTTCGGGTAATCAGGAAAAAACTGCGTCCGGGAGCAAAATTACGGGTTTCCCCAAATTCCACGAATTCGCCGTTCTGGTAGTCAAAAAATCGCCACCGGGTTTTGTCGTAAGTGCCCAGGTTATCCTCCAGCACCTGGGCCGGGGAGGCGTTATTCGGCCTGCCGGGAACTGAAATCAGGCGATAGGCGGTCTGCTCGCTGCCGGCCGGCTGGGGCGTGGGCTTGACCAGGGAGGAAACCACCTCGGGCACGATGGCAAAGGGCTCGCTCAGCACCCGGCCCACCCGCAGCAGGCAGGCATCGCAACGAGGCATGCTGACCTGCCAGGTCTGCTCCCCGACATTGGGGATCTGGTTAAATAGAACCTCCCATCGGGCCCCGCCATTCCGCGAGAGCTCAATATCCACCCGCGCCGTACTGTCCACCGGCTGCCAGCGAATGGTTTGCATCTGATTGACCATCCATTGTGCGCCGGCAGCCGGCTCGGTCACTGCCAGCACCAGCGCTTGGGGGAATGGTACCCAGAACCCACTGTACAGGCGCTCGCTGGAACCGGCAGCAGTGTCGATGCTGGCCTGCCCCACCGAAGCAGCCAGCCGGTACGTGGGACTCATGGCATTCAGTTCTACCCCCGCCGGGAAGGCGTACCAGAAGAGGATTTCGGTGGTTTGAGAAAAGGAAGGTGTACTTTTTTTTACGGAAGTACCCCCAGCAAATATCAGAGATACAAACCCAATTAAAATAAAAAGGCTGGCGGTTCGCATTGCTCATCTCCTTTCCATAGAAGGGGTAAAAATCCCCGGAGGGTTGGACTAACAAACAGGTCGAGAAAAGAAACAACGAAAAACTTTTCACTCAAAATTGAATTGCGTTCCGCCTTATTTGATGAATCAGATCGCCGGTTCTTCTTCGAGCATTCACAATTCCTGGTCCTGTGCCTTACTTTTTTGGTAATTGGGGTGGTCCCGGTAAATTCGCCGGGCGGGTTTTGTTAGATCTTTGTGAGGTGATTACCACAGTCGTAACAATGCCGGCTGCCACCAGGCTTCCACCGATCAAGTACCACGCCGCATTCGAGCCACCTTTGTGCGCTGATTTGAGACGTTGACTTTCCTGCTGGAGGATTGATCTGCGAATAGATTTGTAAAGCGCGATGTAGGCCGGTTTATCCAGTAAGGGATGCGGCTGATAATCCGGCTTGAATTGCAGTAGCCTTTTCATTTCCTGGCCGGCGGTTCTGACCTGTTTCTTGCCCAGATAGCAATAAATCAACAGTCGATGCGCCTCGACCGCCTGCTGAATGGTGCGCTCCGAATTTTCCAGGCAGTCCTCCAGCAGGCCAATGGCCCGATCGAACCGGCGGGCATTGTAAAAAGCAAGTGCCTGTTTCAATTGTTGCCTACAATCCGCCCGAACCTGTGCATGAATCACGGCATGGTTCAGCAGTACAGGCATCCCGCTCAACCAGACGGAAAGAAAAAGGGCCATGAACTTCATGCCCGGTACATTGCTGTGGCTCAAGGTGAGCTCTCCTCAACAGGTAATAACGGATAATGGCAATACGAAATGAGCAATGTTCCTGTACCAGCGCAAGGGTTTACTGCCTCGTCCCAGTCGCTTCCTTAAATAAGCTACTGATTCTGCAAACCGGTTCAATACCGCATTCTTGGTATTTTGGAGCGATGATGGATGAACAAGGAGGTTGGGTGGGGCCAGTTCAA
>RFHE01000044.1 GCA_003696445.1 Calditrichota bacterium
CAAAGCGCTCCTGAAACACCCGGGAGAACAGGCGCCGGGAGCCCCCGTACAGATCGTCGAACGCCACCACGTGATCCCCGCTGTTCAACAGGGCCAGAAACAGGCTGGTTTCGGCAGCCAGGCCGGAGGCAAAGGCCAGGGCAAACCGGGCATCCTCCAGGGCTGCCAGCCGCCGCTCCAGCGCCTGCCGGGTGGGATTGTCCGTGCGGGAATATTCATGGCCACCGGTAGGCCGATCCACTTGCTTGCGGGCGTAGGTGGATGCCACGTGGATGGGCATGGCCACATCCCCGCAGCCGCCTTCTTTTACATTGGGCTCCTCACCCACGTGAATGGCTCTGGTTTCAAATTTCATTGTTTTCTCCTTGTCAATTTTGGGCACGGCACGCCCCACTACCCGGCGTTTTCGTCGTCCAGAAAGCCGTTCTGGCGCATCCATTCGTCGTTGTAAATCTTACTCAGATACCGATTGCCATGGTCGGGCAAAATGACCACCACGTTGGTATCCGCAGGCAGGGTCTGCGCCACCTGAAGGGCGGCCCACACGGCACTGCCGCTGGAACCGCCGGCAAAAATCCCCTCCTCGCGCGCCAGGCGACGGGCCATCAGAAAACTGTCCCGGTCGTTCACCTGAACCATGTCGTCGATTACCTCAAAATCCACCGCCTTCACCAGGTAATCCTCCCCGATGCCCTCCACCTTGTACACATGGGGGGTTACCAGCCGGCCGGTCTTGAAATAATCGTAAAAAACCGAGCCGATGGGATCCACAGCAATCACCTGGATGTCAGGCTTTTTTTCCTTCAGATAGCGCGCCGAACCGCTCAGGGTGCCGCCGGTACCGATGCCGGCCACCAGCACGTCGATCTTGCCGCCGGTCTGCTCCCAGATTTCCGGTCCGGTGGTGCGATAGTGGGCCTCGATGTTTTTGGGATTGTTGTATTGGTCCGGGTAGTAGGCGTTGGGGATTTCGCTGGCCAGGCGGCGGGCCACACTGTAGTAGCTTTCCGGGGAATCGGCCGGCACGTCCGTGGGAGTAACAATCACCTGCGCCCCGTAGGCTTCCATCATCCACTTTTTCTCATTGCTCATCTTGTCCGGCATGGTTATGATGCAGCGATAACCCTTCACCGCGGCAATCATGGCCAGAGCGCTGCCGGTATTGCCGGAGGAGTTTTCCACAATGGTGCCGCCCGGCTTCAACAGACCGCGCTGTTCGGCGTCTTCAATCATGTACAGCGCCATCCGGTCCTTCACGCTGCCGGAGGGGTTAAAGTATTCCAGCTTGGCGAACAGATTCACCTTCAGCTGGCCGGGAATCCGGTTCAATCGAACCATCGGGGTATTGCCGATTGCTTCTAACACATTGGAAAAAATGATCACTGCTTGCTCCTTTCCATCTTCCTGTTGGGGTTTTCCACCAGGCCGGTCTATCCGGTAAAACCGGCTGCCAGCGAGCCCGGAAGGCCCGGCTAAATATATTAGAGGAACTGCACTCGGGGAATCAAGGAATAAAATTGCGCTACCGGATCAGCAGCACTTTACCGTCCGCCCGGCCCACCGGGGTGATGAAGCGGTACACGTACAGCCCGGAGGGCAGCGGCCGTCCCCGGTCGTCCAGTCCGTCCCAGGGCACGCTATTGAGCAGCTCGCCGCCAGCCAGCCCGGAAAAGGTTAACGTGCGGACCCGCTGGCCCAATGCATTGTAGATCTGTACGGTCACCGGTCCTGCCTCGGGCAGGCGAAGGCGCAGAAAGGTAGGGCCCACCCGCGGATAGAAGGGGTTGGGGGCGGCAGCCGCCACTTCCAGCTTTTTCGGCACCTCCACCAGGCTGCGGGCCAGTTCCACCGCCCGGACTGCATCCACCCGCCCCCAGCCGCGGTCGTTGTCCGGTCCCAGCGGCGGCTGATTGTCCCCGGAGGCGCGCATCAGGTCCAGCCACTGCGACAGGGTTAAAGAAGGATTTTGTTGCAACACCAGGGCGCAGATGCCGGCGGTGATGGGGGTGCTTAAACTGGTGCCCTGAAACAGGCCGTATTTGCCGGTCCTGGAAACGGCGGCATAGACCCGTGCACCCAGGGCCACCACATCCGGTTTGGTGCGCCCATCGGCGGTGGGTCCCCGGGAACTGAACGGAGTGACCCGATTGCTGGTATCCACCGCGCCGACGGTGAGCACCCAGCGGCCATCCCCCGGCGCGGTAATGAAATGCCAGGGCCGGTTGCCCTCGTTGCCCGCGGCGCTCACCACCAGCACTCCACGATCGGCCAGAAAGTTGGCTGCCCGGGTCACGATGGTGGTCTGGCCATCCATGTCCGCATAGGTGTAATCGCCCTCGCCGGCATCGAACTGGGAGTAGCCCAGGGAGGTGGAGACCAGGTCCACGCCCAGCGAATCCGCCCACTCGGCCGCCCGCGCCCAGTTGTCCTCCTCCACATGCCGCTCGTGAGCAATGTCCTCAGTTTTGGCCAGCACAAAACGGGCCGAAAAGGCCACACCCACCAGCTTGCCCGGGTCGAAGCCGGCCAGCACGGACAACACCAGCGTGCCGTGGGCATCCTGACCCGGCTGGTCGCCCGGCTGGTCGTGGGTGATGGAATCGTTCTGAATGAAATCGAACTCGCCCAGCACCTGGTCCTGCAGCGGCGCCAGCGCCGGATGGTCCAGGTTAAAGCCGGTGTCGAACACGCCCACCACCACCCCCTGACCAGAAAGCCCGGCCTCGTGGACCTGGGGAATCCGGTGGAAGTTCATCTGAAAGGTGGCAAAACCGTAATCCAGCTGGCCGGTGGCGTGTTTGCGCAGGCCGGCCGGGTCGGCCAGTTTTTCCAGCCGGTCCTCCGGCACCCGCCAACGGCGCACCGGGGCCATCCGTTTCACAAAGGGCAGCCGGGCAATGGCCTGCAGTTGGGCCGGCGTTCCGCTCACGCTGGCCGCATTCAGCCAGCGGGAGACCCGATGCACGCGCACCCCGGCCCGGCGGAGGGCCTGCAGGTAAGCCGGCCACACCGGCAGATCCTGCCATAACTGATCGGGGCGCAAACTTTCCGGCGCCCGCCGGAGTCGCCGCTGCCAGGCCCGTTTGCTCAAGCGTTGCCGAACCTGCTGCAGCCAGCTCTCTGCACCGGCTTGCTCCCAGCCCCCCTTGTCGGTAAAAAACACCCAGGTTCGCCCGGAAGTCCCCTGGCCGGCGGCAACACCCACCCAGAGCCCCAACACCCAAAGCACCCACCACCTGCATCTACACCTCATGGTCCGCCTCGACAGTGAATTTCGCGCTCACACCATCGCCCCCCGCTCACACAATCCGATAAACAAACCAGGCATAAATCAACAGAAATAATAGCCCTTCGTAACGCTGAAGGTTCCACCGGTAGCGCATGGTGGGCCAGACGATAACGCTCAGGCCGAGCAAAAAGGGCATTTCCCGGGTAAACATGGCCCTGGTAAGGTGCATGGGTTCCACCAGGGAAACCACCCCGCCGATCAGCAGCAGGTTAAACACATTGCTGCCGATGACGTTGCCCACCACCAGGTCCATTTCCCGGCGGTAAGCTCCGACCACCGTGGTGGCCAGTTCCGGCAGGGAGGTACCCACCGCAATCATGGTCAGTCCGATGACCACATCGCTTACGCCCAGCCGCCGGGCGATGGTCTGCCCGGCGCCTACGGTCAGTTCCGAGCCCCCCAGCAGGATGGCCAGACCGGCCATGGCCAGCGCAAAATAAACCAGCCGCTGCTTCAGGCTTACCCGGTCCGGATTCCCCAGGGCATCCTGCGCCTCTCGAAACGTGCTCATTTCTTTCAGTGAATTTTTGCCCAGGTAGAGCAGGAAAGCAATCATCAGAAGGAGCAATACGGCCCCGTCCGGCGGACCCAGGCTGTGCCCCCACAGCCCCAGCCCCATGAACACTAGGGTTACAAAAATCATGAACGGCACTTCCCGATGAACCCAGTTCTTCTGGACATCGATGGGACAGATGAGGGCACCCACGCCCAGGATCAGGCCGATGTTGGCGATGTTGCTGCCGATGATGTTCCCGAGGGCAATGTCCGTGTTGTGGTGAAAGGCCGCCACCAGGCTCACCACCAATTCCGGCGCCGAGGTTCCCATGGAAACCACCGTCAGGCCGATGATAACCGGACTGACTCCGAAGGAACGCGCCAAACGGGAGGAATAACGCACCAGCAGTTCGGCCCCTACCCACAATCCGGTAATACCAACCAGAAACCGAATCAGTTCAATCAACATTCGCTGTGTCTCTGCTTCACGTTTACCCGAATCAGCTGTCGCTTAAACCGAAAATACCTCGGAAACCTGCCGTTGTTCCACCACCGAAACCACCGGGTGCAGGGCGGGGGTAATCTGTTCGCAGACGGTTTCCAGAGCCAGGCGGGCGGTGTTGTTTTTCTCGCTCAGATGCCCCAGCACCACCCGTTGCAATCCCCCGTGGGCAATGCTTCCCAGCAATCGTCCGGCATCCAGATTGGACAGGTGGCCCAGGCGGCCGGCGATGCGCTCCTTCAGATGCCAGGGATAGGGGCCGTTGTAGAGCATCTCCGGGTCGTGGTTGCTCTCCAGCACCAGGGCATGGGCCTGGCTCAGATGCTGGCGAACCGAATCGGTCACCACGCCCAGATCGGTGCACAGGGCCAGGGTACGGCTCCGCCAGCGAATCAAATACCCGAAGGTAGGGAAACAATCGTGGGAGAGTTCGAAAGGCTGAAAACTGAGATCGCCGATGGTGAAGGCCTGCCGCCAGGGCTCCAGCGGTTGCCCCTCCTTCATGTGGGGGCGAATAGCCTGCAGGGTTTCCGGATGGCCATGCACCGGCAATCCGAATCGCCGGGCAAACACGCCGACGCCGCGCACGTGGTCGTTGTGGTGATGGGTAAGGACGATGGCCTGCAGGCTGTAGGGGTCCACCTGGATGCTGCGCAGGCGCCGCTCGATCTGGCTGGCCGAGAGTCCTACATCCACCAGCAGGCGCGTTCCCGGCGATTCCACATACAAACAGTTGCCCCGGCTTCCACTGGCCAGCACACAAAATTTCAACATCCGCTCTCTCTCCACACGCTCATGCCAGGAACCTCAGATTTTATTGCAGGCCGCGACTGCCCGGCTTCACCAGGGGAATCCGCTGCTTGCACAGCGGACATTTTTCCGGCTGGTACGTCAGCAGGCGCGATTCGTAAACGGCAAACACCGGCACATCCAGATCCAGTTTACCCCGGCTGCGATTGACAATGCAGCCCACCCCAACGATGTAGCTGCCCACCGCTTCCACCAGCTCCACCACTTCGCGGACCGAGCCGCCGGTGGTGATAACGTCCTCCACAATAAGCACCGACTCGCCGGGATCCAGCGAGAAGCCGCGCCGCAGGCACATCTTGCCGTTTTCCCGTTCGGCGAAAATGCTGCGCACCCCCAGCTGGCGCCCCACCTCCAGCGCCACCATGATGCCCCCGACAGCCGGTGCAATCACCACGTCGATGCTTTCACCCTCGGTCTGGTAAAAATCCACAATCTCCCGGCACAGCTGCTCCCGATACTCGGGGTACTGCAATACCAGGGCACACTGAAAATAGCTGGGGCTGTGCAGCCCGGAGGTCAGTAAAAAGTGCCCGTTTTGCAGGGCACCGGTGGTTTCGAAAATGCGCAAAATTTCTTTGTTTTCCATGAAACCGATCCAGACCTGTTTTTTAGAGGCTGACCCAAAACCAAAATGTGTTTAAATATTGCATTTTTTGATTCGTAGTGAGCTTGAACACATGCATTGAGATTTCTTAAAACAAAGCCGTTTCAAGCAAATGGAATTGCCCTTAAACCCTTTAATTTCAATCAATTCACCTATTCGCCCACTCCATGCGTTTTAATTTTTTGTCTTTTGTATTTTTTATTTTGTATTTGCGCGTTTTAATTTTTTGTCTTTTGTATTTTTTATTTTGTATTTGCCATTCATAGTTGGGGGTGAGGTCGTTCACGTCTGGTTCCGGTGAAACAGTGATTTGCATGACCACACAGCACTGGAAACTTTTTGCGCAGCGCCCATTACTTTCCCGCCGCTTGCAGCACCTGGTTAATCTGATCGCGCAATGCCCGGGCTTTTTCGGCGGCAGCTCGATCAAAATCCCGATCCTGGGACGCGTAAAGAATGGACCGTGAGGCGTTGATCAACGCGCCCAAGCCCCGCTCATCGGTGCCGTAACGCACCGCCCATTCCAGATTGCCTCCCTGCGCGCCCACCCCGGGGATTAAAAAAGGCAGCGAGGGGGCCACCGAACGAATCCGTTCTATTTCGTTGAAATGCGTGCCCCCGACCACCAACCCGCAATTGCCGTAGATGAAGTTCCATTCCATCACCCGTTCGGCTACCTTCAGGTAGAGGGGATCTTCGTTGACCGGCAGCTGCTGGAAATCGGCCGACCCGGGATTGGAGGTCAGGCACAGGACGAAAATTCCCCGGTCCTCATGTTCCAGAAACGGTTCCAGCGCATCCAGACCCATGTAGGGCGACACGGTCACCGCATCGAAGCCGTAGGTCTTAAAATAGGCTTCGGCATATTTGCGGGAGGTGTTGGGCACGTCCGCACGCTTGGCGTCGGCAATCACCACCGCGTCCTCGGGCAACAATGCCAGTGTTTTTTCCAGCAAATCCCACCCGGCAATGCCCAGCGCCTCGTAAAAGGCCAGGTTCAGTTTGTAGGCCGCCGCGTAGGGACCGGTCGCCTCCACAATCTTCTGGTTAAAGTAGAGCAACGGGTCCAGTTTGGAAAGCAAGAAGGGAGGGATTTGCTCAATATCGGGATCCAGGCCAACACACAGCAGGGTTTTTTTCGTGGAGATAATCGTATTCAGCTTTTCCAGAAACATGCTCTCCCCGGTGTCGAGTCCGCCAAAAGTTAATCGGGAGGGCTTCGTTATCCAATTTGAAATTCACAGCGCCGCCCAGCGTTTTTCGGCCTGCCTTGTGGTTCTGGCCGCCGGGAAATATTTTTGAGGCGGTTGGAACCGGTGGACGGGGGCCCGGCGGGGAGCGACCCCGGCCCCGGAAAAGACAGGCAAACACGTGCTGGAGGGACAGGCATGGAAAGTTGGCTGGAGAAGCGGTTTCGGCTGCAGGAACATCAGACCACCATCCGTCAAGAAGTGTTTGGCGGGCTGACCACCTTCATGACCATGGCCTACATTATTTTTGTGCAACCAGCGGTGCTGGGTGCCGCCGGCATGGATTCCGGCTCGGTAATGGTGGCCACCTGTGTGGCCAGCGCGGCGGCCATTTTTCTGATGGGCTGGCTGGCCAACTACCCCATTGCCCTGGCGCCAGGCATGGGGCACAATTTCTTTTTTACCTACACGGTGGTGCTCACCATGGGCTACAGCTGGCAGCAGGCACTGGGGGCGGTGTTTATTTCCGGAAGCCTGTTTGTGCTGCTCTCCTTTGTCGGGCTGCGCGAGCAGTTGATTAACGCCGTGCCGCCGGCCCTGAAAAACGGCATTGCGGTAGGCATCGGCCTGCTGATTGCGCTGGTGGGTCTGGAATGGAGCGGCCTGGTGGTGGATCATCCCACCACGCTGGTCACCCTGGGCCGGCTCGCCTCCCCGCCTACCCTGCTCTCCCTGTTTGGCCTGGCGGTGATGGGTGCCCTGCTGGTGCGGGGGGTTCGCGCCGCCATCCTGATCGGCATTCTGGCCAACACCGCCGTCGGGCTGCTGGCCGGCATGGTG
>RFHE01000323.1 GCA_003696445.1 Calditrichota bacterium
CTGCAAATTCGGCAAAATTTGCGCCAACTGGCCTTCCGCGCCACCTTCAGCTTCTTTATCATTCTGGCAGTGCTGGTGTTTTTTCTGCGCTACCTCCGGTTCGCCTTCATCGTGCAGGGAAGCATTCTCGTCAGCGTGCTGGGCACACTGCTGTTGCTGTTTGTGGCCCGTCAGACTCTCAACCTGTTTACCCTGGCCGGCCTGGCTCTGGGCTTTGGCATTCTGGTGGACAACTCCGTGGTGGTGCTGGAAAACATTCAAAACAAGCTCGAGCAGGGTCTGCCGCTGGGTACAGCCTGCCAAGAAGGGCCGCTGGAAGTGGTGCAGCCGGTGCTGGCCTCTACGCTCACCACGGTTGTGGCCATTCTGCCTTTTCTGTACATGACGGAGTCGCTGCGGCTGTACTATGAGCCGTTTGCCGTCACCGTGACCCTGGCGCTGCTGGTCTCCCTGGCGGTCGCCTTCAGCCTGATTCCCATGAGTTTTCAGCAGAGCTTTCGCCGGCACCTGATGCAGGAGGAGGCGCCTCCCCATTTCGTGCGGAAATCTTTCCAACGTTTTCGCGGCCTGTACACGCGGTTGCTGAAAGGCGCTCTGCGGCATCCGTACCTGACGCTGGCGGTTACCCTCTGGATGTTCGGCTTACCGGTGTGGCTGCTGCCTAATAGTTGGGAAGTGAAAGACTCGGCTCCGGGCTGGGAGCACAAACTGGCTAACTTCTACAATGCCGTGATGAATACCAGCTGGATGCAGGAGGCCGGACCCTACCTGGATTACCTGCTGGGCGGATCGGTGCACCTGTTTTTTCGCTATGTAGAGCGCGGCGAGTTGTGGAATTTTGGTAATGAGACTTATGTTTCCGCCTTCGTGCGCTTTCCCAGAGGCACCCGCATTGTGGATACCGACCACGCTGTGCAGTTGCTGGAGCAAGTTGTCGTGGGGCTGCCCGGGGTCCAGCAGGTGCGCAGCCGGGTGTATCCCGATCACGCCACGGTGACGGTACGCTTCACGCCCGCTGCACAGCACAGTGTGACCCCTTTCCTAGTCAAGGGACGGTTGATTGCCAGAGCGGTGCAAATCGGCAATGCCGGGATCAGCGTGATGGGCTACGGTCCCGGCTTTAGTACAGGACTCGGGGGCGTTTCGGTTTCAGAGATGCTGGAACTTACCGGATACAATTACGCCGAACTTAGCCGCCTGACAGACGATATCCGGCGAAAATTGGAACGAAATCGCCGCGTGCGGGACGTGCGCACTGACCTGACCCATCAATTCATGATGAGTCAGGAAACGGAATCGAGTCTCACCTTTTATCGGGAGGAACTGGCCCGTTTCCACATCGCGGCCCAGATGATGATCGATTATCTGAATCCTTATCTGATTCGTTATCTGTATCGGCAGCGCCTGCGCATCGGGTGGCAGGAGATCCCCTATATCCTCAACGCCGCCGAATATTCCCACTTCTACCTGTATAAGTTGCAGCGGATGCCGTTGCGCTTCTCCAACGGCGTGCACAGTGCAGTGAACCTGCTGGCCGATCTGCGGGTGGAAAACGTGCCCGGCGTGATCGAGCGCGAAAATCAGCAATACTACCGCCTGATTACTTTCGATTACCTGGCACCGTATCGGTTTGCTCAGCGTTTCATGGACCAGTTTGTGCAAACCTATTCCACGCCGGTGGGATATCATTTGAAAGAGGCTCAGTTCTATCTGGGAGGCGAGGAAGGAGAGCAGCGCAATATTTTTCTGGTGCTGCTGTTGGCAGTGGCTTTCATGTACATGATCCTGGCCGGCCTGTACGAATCGTTCACCTATCCTATCCTCATTTTTCTGATCGTTCCTCTGTCACTCATCGGGGTGTTTTTAATTTATTATCTCACCGACACGGTATTCAACCGCTCGGCTTATATCGGGGTGATTTTCATGTTCGGCATCATTCTGAACAATGGCATCATTTTACTGGATCGGGTGAATCAGTTGAAGATGGAGGCGCGGTTCCATCATTTCACCGAAGTGTTGCTGGCGGCCGGCCAGCAACGACTGCGGCCGATTCTGATCACCACGCTAACAACGATTGTGGGGCTCCTTCCCATCGTGATTCTCTCCCCGCGGAATGGCAATCCGGACATCTGGTACAACCTCTCACTCTCCACCATTGGAGGGTTGGCCAGCGGAACGGTGCTGGGGTTGGTGGTGTTGCCGACGATGGTGCTGCTGATCGAGCGCTGGAAGCACCGGGGAAAGGCGTAAAAATAGCGGGGGCGACCTCTTCACAATTTCTTATTCCATACACAGTTCTGGTGAAAGGTTCTTAATCTGTCCTGATTTTATGGCAGCGCATGCCAAAAAGATCTGGGACTCGTAGTTTGGCCGGTAAAGCAGCGGTTTTTTAAGACGATGCTTGCAGGTTCGCTTTTTGCCGGGCTCAATAAACGGATAGAAAGCCATCCAATATTTCATTTTCTTCGCACCGGCTGTCAGTGCTTCTTTGAAATGATCCAACTCCCGATCGGCCAGCCCGGAGGCCAGTTGCAATAGACGCCTGCCTTTTCGGGCCCTGGTGCGCAGATAGTCGCGATTGAGTTCGTTCACGGGTGCTTCCAGCGGAATCCGTTCCAGAATCTGGATGCCATGTTTTTCCAGTCCAAGGATCTTCCGGGGGTTGTTCGTGAGCAGCCGCACCGACTTCACCCCCAGTTGCCGCAGCATTACGTCGGCGATGTTGTAACACCGCGGGTCGACGGGAAAACCAAACGCATGAGTGGTTTCCTCCGTGTCCAGCTCTTTACTTCTTTTAGGCGGAAGCCCGAATTTTATTGCTCCATCCGATACCGCGGCCCTCCTGGCGCATGTAGAGCAAAATACCCCGATCCCGAGGGCAAGAGTAATCCACCGGCAGTTGTAGCTGCTCGAGGCCATCGCTTTTTAGCGAACCGAACGCCTCGCTGGTTAGACCCGCACAGAAATTCCCTCGCCAGGACTTTCGCAACGGGAGTCGCATACGTGGGTTTTTGAGCCGGGGAATGGATCGAGTTGCGCCTACCGCGAGGCAGGGCGGGGCTTTCTACTGAACTGTTTTCTCGTTTTCAACGCAGCGCCCGGACGTTACTGCTGAGCTGAGCAGGGGTTTTGTAGAGATTTCTCAATTTGAATCCTGAGACTGGTAAATTAAGTTTATTGCACTAAAACGATCATGATCAGGAACACTGTATTAAGAAATGAACAAGCGCTTCTACCTTGCCTTCGGCCTTGCCGGGCTTCTCTTTGTTCTCAGTCTCAGCACGGGTTGTAGCCGGCAGCACTCCGATGACCCGGTGGTGGCCCGGGTGGGCGACCAGGAGATTCACTTTTCCGATTTTCTGCTTCGTTTCACCCTGTTCCCTCAGTTTAAACCCAATAGTACCCTGCGGGAAGCCCGCCTGGAGCAACTCGATCACGTGATCGACCGCTTCCTCCTGTGGCAGGCTGCCGAAAAGGACGGCCTGGCAAACGATCCCGATATTCAGGCCTATTTGAATTACATCCTCCGGCAGGAAACGCTCAAGTACCTGTACAAAAAGGAAGTGTACGAAAAAATTCCGGTGAGCGACCAGGATGCCTGGGAGGAATACAAGCGGCGTAACATCCGGATCCGCCTGCGCCACCTGTTTGCCCCTACCCGGGAGCAGGCGCTGGCCTTTCGCAGGCGGCTGGAACAGGGCGCCACTTTCCAGCAATTGGCCCGCGAAGCCTTTTCGGATTCAGTCCTGGCCAACAACGGCGGCGATCTGGGTTACGTGAACTTCACCGATTTAGATCCACTGCTGGCCGACAGCATTTACAACCTGCCCCTGCATCAA
>RFHE01000324.1 GCA_003696445.1 Calditrichota bacterium
GCTGCATTGGGGCAGGTTACGGATTGGCACCGGATTCATCGCCCGCAGGATGGATGCCTTTCAAGTACTTATCGTACCATTTAAGAACACGCTGGATAAAATCCAGTTGATGGGCCCGCTCCCGCAGCCCGTGTGGTTCTCTGGGATAGAGGACCAGTTCTGTGGGAACCTTTCGGAACTGGAGTGCCCGGTACAGCTCGTGGCTCTGGCCGGGCGGGACCCGCAAATCCCGCTTGCCGTGAGCAATCAGGGTGGGGGTGCCGGCATTCCGGATGTGTGCTAGTGGCGAACGGTCCCAGTAAAGTTTTTGATTGGCCTGGCTATCCGTCCAGTAAATAGCCCAGTGAACCAGGCTGTTTTCGTTGGGGATGTCCGTGGTTCCGGTAAAGCTGATCCAGTTGCTGATTCCGGCGAACACGACCGAGGCGGCAAAATGCTGGCTGTGGCGGGTAGCGGCCCAAGCGGAAAAGTATCCGCCATAGGAGCCGCCGCCTATGCCCACCCGTGTGGAATCCACCCAGCCTTTCTCCCGGACCAAATAGCGGATACCGTCCAGCACATCGTTAAATTCAGCTCCGCCCAGATCCTGATGGTCGCTGCCGGCGAAGGCGACGCCCCGGCCAATGCTCCCCCGGTAATTGGGTGCCAGCACCATGTAACCCCGCCCGGCCAGCAGTTGCGACCAGCGAATGTAGTAGGTATTCCAGCCATTTAAATAGGCCGACTCGGGCCCCCCGTGGACCTGAACCACCAGCGGGTAGCGCCCCCGGGGCTGGAAGCCAACCGGCTTAATTAAAATGCCCTGGATGCGCAGACCATCTCGGGCCGGCCATTCAATCACCTCCTGTTTGCCCAGGAGCTTGTCCTTGAGCCAGGGATTGGAGTCCGTCAACCGGCGCGCCTTTCCCTTCCCATCCACAACGAATACTTCGGGCGGAAACTGAGGCGTGGAGCCGTTGACCGCAAGCAAGCGGGCTCGGCGGTTAAGATCCACGGCGAACCACACCGGGTCGCCCGCCCTCATCCGGGTCAGCGGTTGAGCGGTGCCCTTCTTTAGGTTCCAGCGGAAAAACTGGGTCTGAACGCCTTGAATGGCCGAGGCAACAACGTTTTGGTTGTCCCACCAGTCCAGCCAGGTGTGGGTGGCCTGAAAGTTGGCGCTCAGATTGGTGATCTGCCTGCTGGTGAGATCGAGAATAAAAATGGTACCGGAGGAGGGGTCATGAATGTTCTGGCCGGCAAGATAGGCCAGCTTGCTGCCACCCGGCGAAACGGCAAACGCCCCGATTTTGGCCTGCGGATTGACCAGCATTTGCGGGGAAGCGCCGTCCAGGCCGATGCGGTAAAGTTTTTTGAACATGTAGGAATCATCGGTGAACGGCTTGTCCGAGGCGGTAAAAACGATAAACCGGGAATCAGGGGACCAGCGCAGTTGCCAGACGCTCATTTCTCCCACAGGCAGCTGTTTTTCCTCGCCGGTGGCTACATCGAGCAACCAGAGGCGGGTGTGTTTGTAGTTCTGTTCAAACACTTCCCAGTTGTGGCCCTTTTCTCGCGCTTCCTTCTCTTGGCGGGATTCTGGATCTGCCGCCAGGTAAGCAATCCAACGTCCATCCGGGGACCAGCGGTAGCTGCGAATATGATTTGCAGCGTGGGTCAGCTGGCGTGCTTCGCCGCCATCGAGGGGTAGGGCGTAAACCTGGGTGTGTTTTGCCTCCCCCCGGCGACCCAGAAAACTAATCCGGCGGCCATCCGGGCTCCAGGCCGGAGCCCAGGCACTGGCTTTTTCGGCGGTCAAACGACGGTTGGCACTCCCATCTGTGCCCACCAGCCAGATTTCGTTGTACCGTCCCCCAGGTGGATCCTCTGCAGAGCGGGGAACGTGGAGCACGTAGGCTACCCATTTCCCATCCGGCGAAAGCGCCACATCGCCAACTGTTTTAATGGACACCACGTCCTCCGGGCTTAGCGGAGTGCTCGCGGCAAGGGCAGAACCCAGAAAGGCAAGCCACAACCAACCTAGAAGCCATTGGCTAACTAATCTACCACGTCTGCAATGCATGGTTGCTCCTCCTATTTTTCGACTGGCGCAGTGGAATGGGTTAAGTTAACCCGCACGCAGAAATAAGTCCACTGTAGGGGAAGAATGGGCAACCAGGTGGAAAGAGACACACGCTTTATGGTTGAACAATTGGTGCAAAGAAGGGGGCCTTGTCCGTGCAAGCTTCAGCGGGTGAAGTAGCGGTAAAGTGGAAAAACTGCCTCTACACCTGGCTAAAGTGTTACACGCTCTCCGTGGCCTCGGGGAGATAGTGCAGGGGCAAAACGGTGGTTTCCTTGGCTGTGGATAGGGCGATGCTGGTTTGGGTGTTCCTGACGCCCGGCCAGGTCTGGAGCTCCTTTACCAGTGCCTGCACAGTTTGGGTATTGTGTGTGCGCACCTTCAGCAGGTAGGCGGCCTCTCCAGTAATGGCGTGACATTCCAGAATTTCGGCGTGGTTACGGGCACTTTCCTCAATCTGTTGGTGATGCTCTGACGAAGCCGAATAGAGGAGAATAAATGCGGTAACCTCCAGCTGCACTTTTTCCGGATCGAGAATTGCCCGATAGCCCCGAATCACACCGGTGTTTTCCAGTTTGTGAAGCCGGTCGCTGATTGAAGGAATGGTCATTCCAATGAGCCTGGCCAGTTCCCGGCGCTTTGTACAGCCCCGCTCCTGCAAGATTTCCAATAATTGCCGATCGATACGATCTACTTTGTTGCGGTGCATGATGGACCCCGCTGGTTGAATGGATGATTTGCACTGCGATGGGGTTTACCCTGTACACGCCCTCCCTTGTGCGTCTGTAGGCTGCAGTTTTTGAATAAAAATTCCGGTATGCTGGATTGGGGGACCTCCCGGTCCCACACAGGCCTCCTCCAATGCCAAGCCACCAGCATACCGGAAAAACGGTTGACCTATGTGTGGTAAGGCGCGCTTACAACGCTAACACTTCAATATATCGCTAAGAATCGAGTTTGTCAATGGAACGGCCTGATTTTTTTTAAAATTTGTAGCAAAATATCCCATTCTTATTTGGTTTGAAACACTAAATCGTTAATTGATTTTCCATCCCATTTGTTTGCTTCGGCCAGTCCCAGCCACTGAGCTACCGTGGGAACCACGTCCACGGTGGTGACTTTCTGGTTAACAGCATGTGGGCGAAGGCCCGCCCCGTAAAAAAGCAGCGGGACGTGAGCATCGTAGTCGTAAGGGGAACCGTGGGTGGTGCCATGGCTGTAGCGAGTGACCAGCCAGTATTTTTTGAACCGAAACAGCAATTCTGCAGAGCGGCCCGGGTAGAAGTTGTTCCAGTAAAGCCTGACGAAGGGATCCTTTGCGTTTTGATCCGGGCTCAGATCCGAGGCCCAATAGCAAGCAGCCACCGGTTCCAGCTTTTCCAGCTCTTCCTTGAGCAGGCGCTTGAACTGGGCCGAGTCTGCCCCCAGGTGCTTCCAGAACGCCGGGTCAAAAGTGAGTCCACCGCGGAAAGAGGCGATGGCTTTCTTACCGTCCACGCCCAAGCGGTCGGCCACGCGCTGCACAATTCCGCGAACCTGCTCTTTAAATGTGCGTTCGTCCACCCGGCGGGCCTCAATCCCCTGGCGTACCAGTTGTTCCGGCATGGGCAGCACGGCATGGTCGGCACTTAATATCAGGCGATAGTTTTCCCTGCCCACCTGCTCATCAAGAAAACCAAGAAACGTTTCCAGGTATTCATCCAGACGAAGGTAGTAATCCTGAACCTCCTGGCTATAGGGACCGAAGCGATGGCCGATCACGTCCGCCGCACTGCAACTGATCATTAGCAGGTCGGGAATGTCATCCTTACCCAGGTGCTGGCTACTCACCACCTGGCGCGCAAAGCGCAACATGAACTCATCGCCAAACGGCGATCCGTAAATGGCTTCGTAGAAGTGTTCATCGGGATGTGTGGCTTCGCCCCGGAGGCTGTGCGGAAAAACGGTGTCCTTGCCATCGGCTTCCTGGGGAAAATCGTCTTCCCGGGATTCGTTGTAAACCTCCGGTTCCCTCAATCGATCCCAGCCGGTGGGGAAGTACTGGTCCAGATACTTGCGGGCGTTGAAGTCTTTTACCCAGCCGGGCAGCTCATCCATGTAGTAGCTGGAGGTGGTAACAAGGCCGTGTTTTTTATCGTACCAAAAGGCCCCGTCCGGATGTTTGCCGCCCATCAGAATGGCAGCGCGGTCTTTCAGGGCCAGGGAAAATACCTTGCTGCCCGGGGAATGTTCTTTGAGCCAGTCTCCGAGGGTGGGACGCAACAGATTACGCGGCGACTGACCTTTGTGCTTGGGATCGGTCAGGATTTGCACTTGCTGGTCCTCCGTACAGTATAGCACCTTCCAGGCTTTTTGATCGAACCAGCGATTGGCCACGATGCCATGATGGCGAGGAAAAGTCCCCGTGGCGATGGTCGTATGACCCACTGCGGTTTCGGTAAAGGCGTGGTCGTGGAAGGCCTGTGGGAAACGGACGCCCTCCTCACGAAGAGTCTTCAATCCTCCTCGAAAGTCTTCTGCAAAGCGATCCAGATAATCCGGCCGCATTTGATCCACAATCAGAAAGACGACCAGCCTGGGCGCCTGGGTTCCGGAGCCGCTGCCACTACAGCCAGTGACAGAGGATAAAAGCAGGGCAAGACTAATTAAAAGTGCAGCAATCTGGGGGAAGCGCTTTCCAAACATGTCAGTCTCCATTGCTTTAATTTTTGCGTCCTTGGTTTGCGCCGGCAAAATTTAAAAAACGCAAAACTAAGGGCACAGAATTTCGAGTTCAAAGGGAAAAGAATTTGAGCCAACATTTTCAATTTTTGGTGCTAAATTGGTCTCTCTCCCGCGGCTGCGGGAAAGCGTTCTGCCGACTGGAGAAAAAGCTCACCAAGCAAAGAGGGTTACCACGTTGACCTGGTTTGAACATCATCCGCAACTGTTTGCCTGGGTCATCTTACCAATCGTCATCTTTTTTGCCCGCATTGTGGATGTTAGTCTGCGCACCATCCGGGTAATACTGATAACCCGAGGGCAGCGTCGGGTGGCTCCGGTAATCGGTTTTTTCGAAATTTTAATCTGGTTGCTTACCATCCAGCAAATTTTTAAACATCTGGACAACTGGATAGCCTATCTGGGCTATGCCTCCGGATTTGCCGCCGGCAATTATCTGGGTATGGTGCTGGAGGATCGTTTGGCCCTGGGCATGCAGGTGGTGCGGATTATTACCCGGGAATCGGCCGA
>RFHE01000325.1 GCA_003696445.1 Calditrichota bacterium
CTTCGTCCAATATAGACAGGGCCAGTCATCAGGCCAAGGAAGCAAACGGGTACCTAACCCGTTCAGGCTCTATGTGATCTGAGGAGCCAGGGCGGGCGGTTTCTGTTAGGGGGAAAAGCCAGCCCCATGAGGAATGCAGAGGGGTGCCTGAAATGAAATGCGGAGCTTCTAAAATTTCAGCAACCTATCGGGGACTTTCCGAAAAGTTAGAGAAATTGAAATAATATGCAGCAGGCTGTTTGAGGGACACTGGATTCAAAAATCAGCCAATCCCCCAACCGGAATTGTCGAAGGTCCAGGACAACGGGTTTTTTATGCAAACAACTGTTTCACTGGGGACAGGCTTCAATCAACTCCCCCCAATTCTTTCTCTTGCCCAACAGTGGAGGCAAAAGGAGGCGAGTAGTTTCCAAATAAAGGTGAACAGCGTCAATTAATTTGCCAAAACTCTACATTATGTAAAAAAACCCGTTGCAAGCACTTATTTCATGTAAGCCTCTACAGACCACAAGGCGTAAGTTTACTCGTTCTGCTTTACTTTTCCAACAGCTCCTGGAGACCTACACGCTTTAACCGAGGCGACAGACAGGGCGGCCGAGGAAACAAATCCTTTTACTAATTTTTCGGGCAAGTCCCGATTTGCCAGGCTGCAAAAGGTAACCGGCCAATTCAGGGTTCCGTTTGCACTGGGAAATTAAGACCTGAAAGGGGATTGCTTTCCGGCAGGGTCAATTTCGTCCGGGAGAGGCGCTGTTTTTCCGGATCGAAAAAATCGATCCGGAAGATGACCGGTTCGCCGGCACGGGTAATTTTCAGTACGCGGTGAATATTATCCAGCCCTGGAAAGCGACTCAGTTGCGCTGCCAGTGGTTCGGGTAACTCCCGGGGTGGAAGCGACCGACGCACCTCAACAATGCGCGCTGGTTTTTGAATCTTCAACACCACCTCCCTGTTCCTGTAATCCAGTTTCACCAGATACATGTCGGGATCGGGAATCAGCCAGTGCTCGGCGCGCACAATTTGAGCACCCGGATAACGTTCCCCAATCAACGATTTGATCTTGGCCGGCAGCGCATCCGGCTGAAGGCGATATTCGGATCGGGAGGTAAGCCTGTACAGACCACTGAGCAAAAAGATGGCTACCAGAAGATTAAACGCCAGGGCAAGTCTCATATCCAAACTCCCAGTTTTTAGGACAGCTTTAGCGCTTATTCAATTGAGGGCCGCCGCCAGGCTGAGTCTGCCACGAGAGGCGCGGATTAAATCTGACCAGGACACCAGTTTAAAATTCTGGTTGGCATCGTTTTCGTTATCCTGGGCCACCAGCAGACCCTGAGGAAACAATGGGCCCAGCGGGGCACTGGTAATTTCGATGCCGTCGGTACCACTTACCCCGTCCACACCGTTGCCGGCAACGATGCGGAACGTGAGGACATAGCGGTGGGGCGGGCGGCGTTCGTAAACGGCAAAGTCGCCGATGTGCTGGCAGCTGGCCACCAGATACCCGCTGGTGCCTGGCCCGGTGTAAATGGCCAGCCCTTCAATGTCCGGCGAGAGGGGGCTACCCGGCGAAATGGAATCCACCACCACCCCCTGGTTACCACCTTCCGGATCGGCCGGAAAGCGCCAGATGGCCCGATCCTCTTCGGCCAGGAACACCCAGCCCAGGGCATCGTCCGCCACGGTACCTTCCACCACTCCGTCCAATTTCAACCGGCGGACCTCCCGGCCTACCACCTGGCCATGGCCGTTGTCCAACAGTTCGATTTGCTTCACAACGCCCTGTTTGCTGGTCACAAAGGCAAACGTGCGCCCCGTTCGGGGATTCTGGTACAGGCCCAGTCCGTACACTTCCATCCCCACCTGAATGGGTTCCTGATGGATGGAACGAATGGCCGGGATCTCCGGGTAAATTGCAAACACTTCCAAAACGTCCTGATGGCGTTCGTCGGCTACCAAAATATCCACCGTTTCCCCGCCTAGCTGGAAATTGGTGCGCAGGTCGATGTTATTGGTTTTTCCTTTGGGATAAAAGGCTTTTAAATGCCCCTGCAAGTCGTAAATCAAAATGCCTCGTTTCTTATCGGTTGCGAACAAGAGGCTTTTTTCCGGATGGCCGGGCTTTACCCACAAGGCCACATCATCCGCCGCGTCGCCTGCCGATAGAACCGGTTCTGTTTCCAGTTTAGCCGTCACGGAAATGACCAGCTTGTCTTCTCTGTTCCGGGCGGCGCTTTGCCTTCCACTCACCAACAAAAGAAATGCCATCCCTGCTAACAAAAGTAGGGCAATCGTCCACCTCATCATGTCCCGCCTCCACCAAAAATCCATTTAATTTTCCAGGATATAACCTTCACAGTTTCCCGCCAATTTATAGTTTGTAACTGAACGGAAGCTGAAAAAGAAGAACAATTATCACTTAGGAGGGAAGCTTATTCCTGGAGGGGTAATTTTACAGTGACACTGGTACCTTTTCCGGGCTGGCTTTCGATGTCGATTTGCCCGCCATGGGCCTGAGCAATCCACCGGGCAATAGCCAGACCCAGACCGCTGCCTTTTTCGGAACCGCGAGCCCGGCGGGTTCGGTAAAACCGCTCGAAAATGAGGGGCAATTCTTCCTCCGCAATCCCCACGCCGGTGTCGCGCACCCGAAACACGGCCTGGCCGTCTTGTTGAGTTAACGAGAGTTCAATGTTGCCCTGATGGGTAAATTTGGCAGCGTTGTCGCACAAATTCATGAACAAGCGATACAGCAGAGCACGATCGCCATTCACCCGGACGGCATCATTTCGGCTTAAAAGAACCCGCACCGGCCGTTCATCCACCAACAGTTGCAAGTCCTCCTGCACTTCGTGAATCAGTTCATCGAGTTGAACGGGGCTTTTTTCTACCGGCATTTCCCGGGTGTCCGCGCGGGCTAGCAGGAACAAATTTTCAACCAGTTTCTGCATCAGAATTACCCGATCCAGCAGTCGCCCCAACATTTCTTTGAGGGGCTCTTCCAGACTGGCCTGCTGGTAGGCCAGTTCAATTTCTCCCCGCAGGATGGTGAGTGGGGTTCTCAATTCGTGGGCGGCATCTTGGGTAAAGCGTTGTACGCGGCGAACGCCCTGCTCCAAGCGCTCGATCATGCTGTTGAGTGTATTGACCAGCAAACCGAATTCGTCCTTACCGGCGTAGGGAGGCAAACGCTCCTCCAGGTTGGTCAGACTGATGCGTCGGGCAGCTTCGGCGGCCTGGACCACCGGCTGGAAGGCCACCCTAGCCATCACCCAACCGCCCACCAGCAGCATTACGATCATTAATGGAATCAAACCCAGGGCAATTTCGGTCAGTTCGTCCACCACCCGGCCGAAGATCTCGTTTTCGGCGCCGACAATAATCCGGCCCCAATCCCGGCGCCGCATGATGGTGCGATACTTCTTTCCTTGCAGGTAGATGGTGTAATACCCGGGATCCCGGGTGAAAAAATCCACCGGGAGCAACTGCAAGGGACGCTCAAATTTGCCGCCCTGGTAAAACCGGGCACTGTTGCCCTCTCCCACCTGGATGATGGCGAATTCCCTTTGATGGGCATACCACTCGTCCAAATCGGCCTGGAGGGCGCGTTCCAGAAGCGAATCGCCGTTCAATTGCAGCAGTGGCGCATAGCGGGTTTCCATCTGTTCTTCCAACCACAGGCGCTCCCGCCGCAGGGTGCGATCCAGCCGGTGGGTAAGGTTGACCGAAAGTTCGTACAAAATCAGGCCAAACAACATGGTCAGCACCACCAGAAAGGCAACCATGTAGTACAGCATGAGGCGTGTACGAATGGAAAGGCTCATCCTTCCGGTTCCCTGAGAATGTAGCCACCGTTGCGGACGGTATGAATCAGGGGCGGTAAACCAGGTAACTCCAATTTTTTACGCAGGCGGCGGATGTACACCTCGATCAAATTGTAATCGCTGGAGAAGTGGTAATCCCACACGTGTTCGGCAATCATGCCTTTCGAGAGCAGGCGGCCTTTGTTGCGCATCAGGTATTCTAGGATAGCGAATTCCCGGCTGGTAAGTTCCACATTGGAGCCGTTCACAGTGACCTGATGGGAGACGGGATCCAGGGTAAGGGGACCAGCGCGCAGGAGGACTTCTTTTTCCGGAGCCGCTCGGCGCAGCAAGGCGCGGACCCGGGCCCTGAGTTCGGCCACAGCAAACGGTTTGACCAAGTAGTCGTCGGCCCCAGCATCCAGCCCAGCCACTCGATCGGAGACCTCGCCCCGGGCGGTTAACATTAACACCGGCGTCACCACCCCTTCCCGGCGCAAATGCTTCAACACGGTGAGCCCATCGTAATCGGGCAGCATGATATCCAGAATGATCAGGTCGTAGGGCTCGCTCCAGGCCAGCTCCTCCCCTTCCCGGCCAGTGTGGGCTACATCCACTGCATGCGATTCGGCTTCCAGTGCCCGGCGCACAAACGAAGCCACCTCTTTTTCGTCTTCAATCACCAGAATTCGCATAACCCAAGCTCCTCAAGTTGGTCGGGACCTTCACCGGGTTTCTTCGATTTTTTTCTTCCGCTCCAATGCCTTTTTCTTTACGATTTCGGCGATACGAAATTCACGCTCTTCCTCCGGCGTTTCAATCAACAAGGGCGGCACCGGCGAGGGTCTGCCTTCCCTATCGACAGCTACAAAGTTGAAATAAGCGGTGGTACAGTGGAAGCGCTGGAAGTGATAAGGCCGCTCGGCATACACATCCACTTTGACCACCATGGAGGTATGCCCCACCCACACCACGCGAGCAAAAGTTTGAATTCGATCGCCCACGCGGACCGGAACTTTAAAATCCATGGCTTCGGTGCTGGCGGTGACGGTCGGCTTTTCGGCGTAACGGGTGGCGGCAATGGCCGCCATTTTATCCATAATGGCCATCAGGCGGCCACCAAAAAGAGTACCCAGTGGATTGGCGTCGTTGGGAAAGGCAATCTCCCAACTGCGAAATGTTTCTGCCTTTTTGGGTTTCATGGCGTCGTTCCCGTTTTTTCGACAATTTAATGCCGGAAGCAAGGGGAAATCAGCATTTTCGATGGAAAAACATGCCGGAGGGTCACTTCCTGAACTTTTTGTTGCTCAGGCTGGGAGGCTAAGGGGAAAAGCTGATACCGCAGGGCGGACTGCATAACTTCGTCCGCTGCAAAAGGCCCCCTGGTCAGGCAAACCAGAGGGCCGGTTCCAAACCTACATTTCTTTAATGGCTGCGATCAGTTCCTGAACCATTTTTTTGGCATCGCCGAACAGCATCAGGGTGTTATCGGCGGCAAAGAGCGGATTGGGGATGCCGGCAAACCCGGGACTGAGACTGCGTTTAATCACTACAACCGTCTTGGCCTTGTCCACTTCCAGGATAGGCATGCCGGCAATGGGACTGTTGGGATCGGTTTTAGCCAAGGGATTAACCACGTCGTTGGCTCCCAGCACAATGACCACGTCGGTCTGAGGGAAGGTCGGGTTAATTTCGTCCATTTCCTTCAATTTGTCGTAGGGGATATCGGCTTCGGCCAACAACACATTCATGTGTCCGGGCATGCGGCCGGCCACCGGATGGATAGCGAATTCCACCTCCACGCCGCGGGATTCCAACAGATGAAACAGATCGCGCACGGCGTGCTGGGCCTGAGCAACGGCCATGCCGTAGCCGGGCACAATCACTACCCGGCGGGCGCCATCCAGCAGCATGGCCACTTCTTCCGGTGAGGTGGCTTTTACTTTGCCTTCGTAAATGTCGTCGGCGGCGGCGCTTTCCTGGACTTCGCCGAAGCCACCAAAGAGCACATTGGCCAGGGATCGGTTCATGGCCTTGCACATGATGTTGGTCAGGATAACCCCGGAGGCACCGACCAGCGATCCGGAGATAATCAGGACATTGTTGTTGAGCACAAACCCGGTGGCGGCTGCCGCCAATCCGGAGTAAGAGTTAAGTAAGGCAATCACCACCGGCATATCGGCACCGCCAATGGGGATAACCAGCAAAACCCCCAGGACCGAGGAAACAGCCACCAGAATCCAGTAATTGGTGGTCTGGTAGGGATCTTGCACAATGAGATAGCCCAGATACAAGGAAATGAGCAATAGTACAATTTTAACAACCTGCTCCCCTTTGTACCGCACCGGTCTTTCGGTGACCAGCCCCTGGAGCTTGCCGAAAGCAATCATGCTCCCCCAAAAGGTGACGGCCCCAATTAAACCGGAGGCCACCGTGGAGACGGTCATTTGCAAGCTGGGAGGAATACCAGGTGTCATTTGCGTTTCGATGAGGGCAGCGCCTGCCACCAGCGTGGAAGCCCCACCGCCGAAGCCATTAAAAACGGCTACCAGTTGTGGCATGGCGGTCATGGCAATTTTCATGGCCAAAACAGCACCAATTACCCCACCGACCACAAAACCGGCCACGATGTACTTGTAGGTGACAATGTCCTTGTGCAAGAGGGTAACCACCACCGCCAACAACATGCCTAGGGCCCCCAGCAAATTCCCCCGAACCGCGGTTCGTGGATGGGTCAGTCCCTTGAGGCCGAAGACAAACAGCGTGGCCGCAATCAGGTAAACCAGGTTAACAACTTGTGGACTCAAGGTCATGGCTCAATCCTTTCGTTTAAACATTTCCAGCATCCGATGAGTAACCAGAAAACCACCCACCACGTTGATGGTCGCAAACACCACGGCCAGAAAACCCAGGGTAGTGGTGAGTGTGGTGTATTGGGTTCCGGCAGAAATAATGGCCCCAATAATGGTGATGCCTGAAATGGCATTGGAGCCGGACATCAACGGGGTGTGCAGGATGGGAGGAACTTTGGTAATGACCTCGAAACCAACAAAAATTGCCAAGACGAAAATGGTCAAGACGGTGACAAAGTCCACCATGGTATGGGCCTCCTCGTTTTCAGGCTTCAGTCAATCCAAAAATTTCTTTTATGCGTTGGCTGGTAATCTGCCCCTCATGGGTCAGCATGGTATCGCGCACGATTTCATCCTCCAGGTTCATGTGCAGTTGCCCTTCTTTCACAATCAGGGCCAGGAAGTTGGTAATGTTGCGCGAATACATCTGGCTGGCGTGATAGGGTACTTTACCGGCCAGATTGGTTTCGCCGACAATTTTCACACCGTGCTTTTCCACAATTTTTCCCGGTTCGGTAATGTCGCAATTTCCACCTCTTTCGGCGGCCAGGTCCACCACCACCGAGCCGTGGGGCATGTCTTTAATCATCTCTTCGGTTATCAGGATGGGGGCTTTTTTCCCCGGAACGGCGGCGGTGGAAATGACCACATCGCTTTCGCCGACCACCCGTTTCATCATTTCCCGCTGTTTCCGGTAAAAAGCCTCGTCCATGGCCCGGGCATAGCCTTCCCGGTCTTCTGCCTCCTGGGTTTCCAGTTCCAGTTCAACGAATTTGGCGCCCAAACTCTGGACCTCCTCTTTAACCGCCGGGCGGATATCGTAGGCCTGAACCACAGCGCCCAGCCGCCGGCAGGTGGCAATGGCCTGCAAACCAGCAACCCCGGCCCCGACCACAAACACGCGGGCCGGCGCCACCGTTCCAGCAGCAGTCATCATCATGGGGAACATGCGGGGCAGGAGATCGGCGGCTATCAGTGCCGCCTTGTAACCGGCCACATTGGCCTGTGAGGAGAGTGCATCCATACTCTGTGCACGGCTGATGCGCGGGATCAATTCCATGGCAAACGTAGTCAGCTTAAGAGAAGCCAGCTGTTTCAAGGCCTCCACGCCGGCGTAAGGATCCAAAAACCCGATCAAGATCTGGCCGGGGTGCATCTGTTTCAGATCGTCCATTCCGGATTGGGGATTGGCCATGGCGCCACGCACCTGAGCCAGGACATCCGCCTTCTGGAAAATTTCGCCTCGCGACTCGCTTAACCGGGCTCCATGGTCGAGATACTGCTGGTCTGGAAAGCCGGCGTTCAGCCCGGCCCCTTTTTCCACCAGTACGTCAAAACCCAGTTTTTTGGCGATGGTTACCCCGGCCGGCACCAGGGCCACCCGAGTCTCGCCGGGAAAGGTCTCTCTGGGAATGCCAAGTATCATCGCTCGTACTCCCTATTATGGTTTTCGGCCCATGTTAGTTGACTGGCTCTGAACGGCCCCTCCGTCTGCAAAACAAAAATCCCTCGCCCAAATTGAACGAGGGAAGCAGATGCGATTTCCAAAAAAAGACTGCTCCAGGAAGCCTCCTGGTGCCAGAAGCTGTAGAACCGGCATGCAGCATCACCACTCCATTCCGCAGGAATTTCTTATTCCACCGCCACAGTCAATCAACTCGTCAGATTCCCCGCAAACCGCCAAAGCAGCCGCAAGGAAACTCAGCCCGAGCAGGCCATCCGATCCACCTGCTCTTCGGCATGATAAGAACTGCGCACCAGCGGACCCGATTCCACGTGTCGGATACCGATGGACTCTCCGAACCGTTTGTATTCGGCGAATTCGTCTGGATGAACGAATCGCTCTACCGGTAAATGTCGTTTCGTCGGTTGCAAGTATTGTCCCACCGTAAAGATATCCACACCGATGGCGGCGATGTCTTTCATCAGCGCCAGAACTTCCTCGAAACGTTCGCCGATGCCCACCATGATGCCGGTTTTGGTGGTCATTCCACGGCGCTTGGCCTCTTCCAGCACCCACAGGCTACGGGCATATTTGGCCTGTGGACGGACCCGGCGATAGAGCCGGGGCACCGTTTCCAGATTATGAGCCAGAATGTCCGGCTGCGCCCGAATCACTCGTTCCAGCGGTTCCTTCTGACCTTTGAAATCGGGGATGAGCACTTCGATGGAGGTATGTGGGCAGGCCTTGCGGATCGCCAGAATGGTGTTGGCCCACACAGTTGAGCCCTGGTCGGGCAACTCGTCCCGGTTCACCGAGGTGATGACCACGTGCTTGAGGTTCATGTGCTGCACGGCCCGGGCTACCCGAACCGGTTCTTTTAAGTCGTAGATAGGAGGTCGTCCCGTTTTAACCGCACAAAAGCCGCAGGAACGGGTGCAAACGTCGCCCAGAATCATCAAAGTGGCTGTACCCCGTCCCCAGCATTCGCTCTGATTGGGGCAACGAGCCTCCTGACACACAGTATGCAGATTGAGATCATTCACCAACTCGCGAAGCTGCTGAAAGTTCTCGTTCACCTGGAAGCGAACCTTCAGCCACTCGGGCCGGCGCCGATGAACAACCTCGCTGTTTTTCGAATTGGTTTCCATTCTCCCATTCTGCCTTTTGGCACCACTTTAAAATAGAGCACCAGGGGCATGCCCTTCAATGGATTTTTGATTTTCCTCCCAGTCCGGTTAAATCCAGTTTTCGTCGAAGTTTTGCAGATAATGCACCACGCGCTGGAGGAATTTGTCCCCCAGTTCCCCATCGACAATGCGGTGGTCGTAGGAAAGGGTCAGGAACCCGATAGGCCGAATGCCCAGCAGATCACCCTGTTCGGTTTCGATCACCACCGGTCGCTTTTTAATGGCCCCTACCCCCAGAATAGCCACGTTGGGCTGATTGATGATGGGGAAGCCGATAATGTTACCGAATACCCCGTAGTTGGTGACTGTGAAGGTGCTGCCTTGCACATCGTCCAGGGTCAGTTTGCCTTCGCGCGCGCGCATGGCTAGATCGTAAGCGGTGCGGGCGATGCCACGGAAGTTCTTCTCATCGGCATTTTTCAGCACCGGCACAATCAGCCCACGCTCGGTGGCCACGGCAATCCCAAGGTTAATGAACTTTTTTTCTACGATGTAGTCGCCTTCCACGCTGGCGTTGATACGGGGAAAATCCAACAGCGCCTTTACCGTTGCGTAAAGAATAAAGGGATTGAAGGTCAGCTTAAAGCCTTCGTTGCGCTCAAAGTCGGGCCGTTTTTCCTGGACGATGTTGAACACCCGGGAAAAGTCGCACTCGGCCACGCCGTACACGTGGGGCGAGGTGGCTTTGCTCTCCACCATGCGCTGGGCGATTTTCTTGCGGATGGCATCCATGGGGAAGATTTCCACCCGCTGGCCCTGGTACTTCTGTTTGAGGGCCTGGTCGGTGATTTCCGGAGCCGGGGTCGGCCCAGGGCGAGCCGCTGGTGCAGCCGGAGCAGCAGGCGCAGCCACTTTGCGTTGCTGGAGGTATTGCAAAATATCGTTTTTGGTGACTCGGCCGCCGGCGCCGGTGCCGGGAATCTGTTGCAGCTCCTCCATAGAGATGCCTTCTTCCCGGGCGATTCGCAGAACCAGCGGCGAGTAGAACCGGCCTTTGGGGGGCCTAGTTTCGGCTGCAGGGGCGGCTGACGGCTGGGGCGCCGGCTTTTCCTCCACCTCGGCTACTGGGGCCGCCGGAGGGGCCTCCGGTTGGGCAGCAGCCCCCTCGCCCACCTGAATGCGGGCAATGGGGGCCCCCACGGCAACCGTTTCGCCTTCCTGGGCCAGAATTTCGGTGAGCACCCCTTCCAGCGGACTGGGGATTTCCGAATCCACTTTATCGGTAGAAATTTCCAGTAACGGCTCATCCCGCTTGACAAAATCGCCGGGCTGTTTCAGCCACTTGACGATGGTGCCCTCGGTAATGCTCTCGCCCAGCTGGGGCATGGTGACGTCCTGAACCACTGCGGTGCCGCCGGCAGCCGCTTCCGGCTTGGGTTCAGGGGCGCTGGCAACCGGCTGAGGTTCCTGAGGAGCAGTTTCGGGTTCGGGTTCCGGCGCTGCCTCCGGTGCCGTAGGAGCTTCGGCTTCCCCGGCGCCTGCTTCCGATTCCAGCCGGGCAATCACCCGCCCCACTTCAACCGTTTCATTCTCCTTGGCCAAAATTTCCACCAGTTTGCCCTCGTAGGGACTGGGCACTTCGGTGTCCACCTTGTCTGTGGAAACTTCCAACAGAGGCTCATCCTTTTTGACGTATTCGCCCGGCTGCTTCAGCCAGCGTACAATGGTTCCTTCGGTTATTCCTTCGCCCATTTGGGGCATTTCGACATCAATCCGCATGGTTTCGTCTCCCCATCGTTGCTCAGTCTTCCTCCGAGCGGTCTGGCAGCTCGGCCGTCCCAGGTAGCATCCAGAAATACCAGACCGTTAAGTGCGTGTTACTGCGTATTTAAAGAGCTTTAATGATAGGATAAAATCGCCAGAATTGCAAGAGTGGGAAAAGATTGGGAGAGAACGCTTTGTAACACATTTACAGAATTTTTCTGGTTTTGAAAAGGCAAATCCTGGGAGAGCTCCTGCTCGACGGGATTTGATGTCGATAATCAAGTCTAATTATTTGTGCACGACAATTTCGCTTGCGACTTGGTTGTCTTTGCAGTTGATTGCTCTCATCTGGTTGAAGCAATTCTTGGCGATAGCCGCTTTTTGAAACAAGCTCCATCACCTCCGGATAAGTTTTGAAATCATATTGAATTCATATTCGTTGACGCAGCGGGGGAGCGCTGTACTCGTGTGGTCGATGCGGATCCGGGATAAACAAAACCCCCTGCGCCCATTCCGGGCGGGATAGTAGCAGCAGGGCATTCCTCACCTGATCGGGCAGCACCAAGAGGAATTACCAACCGGGCATGTGTGGCCTATCTGTTTCTCATTAAACACTTTCAGGCGCTTCTTCAACTTGCAAACTCAGCGTTTCCGCTCCCGAAGCAAACCATGTCTTTTTAACACTCGATAAATGGTGCTTTCCGAACAGGGCAACCCAAACTGGGCCTTAATGCGTCGCGGGCCCAGAAAGGGATTTTCCCGGCGGATGGCCAAGATTCGCGCCTCCAACTCCGGGGAAATTTTGCGTGGATGATGATGAGGACGACGGGAGCGCTCCTTCAGGCCCTCAAACCCTTGCTCCTGATAGCGCCTCAGCCATTTGTACACAGTTACCCGACTATAGCCAAACAGTTTGGCGCTTTTGGTCACCCCTAATTCGAGGGCCGTTTCCACTAACTTTAGACGAGATTGCAAAGATCGTTTCAAAAGCTTCCTCGCCTCATTTTTTAGCGTTTACGCTGATGATGGTTTTCCTCTTTTTGCACAAGTTTAGACAAACAGGGCCATTTTTCAAAACGCTCTGGCAGTTTTAATAGAATATTTTTTACGAGGGGAAACATCTTCCGAAAGCTAATAGCAATCTTGGAGCCCCCTTAATCTTAATCTTCCGGCTCAGTAGCGCAATAACCAAACTTTTTTCCTTTTTCAGAAACTTCAGCCAGGTCTCGCTGTCAGCTTTCATGGAAAAATCTGCTTTCCCAATATGGCCTTCTTTTACTGAAATGGTTTTATTTCGGATTATTACAGTTGCGTCTCGCTTTTCTTTGCCGGTGAATGTAAAATGATAAACGGCATTCAAACCTCTTGATTGATTTCGCTGGAATACCAGTGGAAGCGATTTTAACAGCGTATCAATGGAATCGGCTCTTAACGTTCCTTTAATTCTGCGGACGGTTTTATTGGGAAATCGTTTTTGAACATGCTCCTCGGCGTCCGATTCCGGAACCACGTAAACCGGCTCCCTCTTATTTTGCAGAGGTTTAACCACTGTTTCCAAATATTCGCGCTTGTTATTCAGGTAGGGCCCAATGACATCCTCTCCGGCAGGGCAAACGGATAAACAGTAGGCTGCTTTGTAGTTGGCGCCAAAGGATAGACTCTGCCACATCGAAGCAGACTCTTTATCCCGCACTTTATTTCTGTATTGAACGGCATTCTTGCTCTCTGCAATGGTTTCAACCCAGTCGGTAAACCCACCCATGAATTCACGGTAGTTGTGGTAGTAACAGGCCGAAAAATCAAAGTGGCCGTCTGCACCAATGGCCCCGACGGGGCAGGCGGCAACGCACAATTTACATTCCAGGCACGGGTTGTAGTC
>RFHE01000045.1 GCA_003696445.1 Calditrichota bacterium
ATCGAGGTTCATAGCAGACCAGGCGTGGGTACAACCTTTGTAGTGCTGTGGCCAGTGCGAGAGAAAGCCAGTGCCAAAACAGCGGTTCCCAGCATAGAAACCCCCGCCTCGCATTCCCGTCCCGCCCGTAAAACAATTCTTTACGTGGAGGACGAACCGCATATTCGGCAGCTCATCGCCGAGGGACTGCGCCAGGCCGGCTACCGGGTGTTGGTTGCCGGGGATGGACAGGAAGCCATAGAGCGCTTTGGAGAGGAAGCTATCGACATCCTGTTTACCGACGTGCTCATGCCCAGGATGGACGGCCAGGAACTGGCTCAGCGTTTGAAGGCAAAAAATCCAGAGCTGGTCATTTTATTCGCCTCCGGCTATGCCCCCTCCGTTTTTCTGAACGATCAGAAGGTTCAACTTCTCCGTAAGCCCTTTTCGGTGAAGGATGTGCTCCGGAAGCTGGAGAGGCTTAGTTAGGGCCGAAGGATGAGGCAGAAGACTTTACCGGGTAAAAAAAGCCCCGGCCGTGCACTCCGGCCAGGGCCGATTTTGGTTCGGGCAAAAATTTTTGGACTCAACGCAGGGAGTTAAAACGGTCCTCCACGGCCTTCCAGTTGACCACATTCCACCAATTCTGAACATACTCCGGCCGGCGGTTCTGGTACTTCAGGTAATAGGCATGTTCCCACACGTCCAAGCCCATGACCGGTTTCATGCCCTGAGAGATGGGGTTATCCTGATTGGGGGTGGTGACCACTTTCAGATTGCCGGCGCCGTCCAGGGCCAACCAGGCCCAACCGCTACCGAAAAGCGTGACCGCGGCATTGGAAAACTGTTCCTTGAAATTTTCAAAACCGCCAAACGCACTATTGATTGCTTCGGCAATGTTGCCGGACGGTGTTCCACCGGCATTGGGCCCCATAATGGTCCAGAAAATGGAGTGATTGTAATGCCCACCCCCGTTGTTGCGCACCGCAGTGCGAATGCTCTCGGGAATGGATTCCAGATTAGCCAACAGTGCCTCAATGGTTTTGCTCTGCAATTCGGGATACCCTTCCAGAGCGGCGTTGAGTTTTTTTACATAGCCGCCGTGGTGTAAATCGTGATGGATACGCATGGTCTGCTCATCTATGTATGGCTCCAATGCGTCGTAGGGATAGGGCAATGGGGGTAGTTCGAACGCCATGGCCACTCCTCCTTTTTGTTTTGGGTGAAATAGACCTCCATTAATGAGTAAGCTCAATCAAAATATGGATTTGCCCTCATCTTCGCAAGAGAATTTCAAATGCTTTGTGCCCGGCAAACAATTCCGGTTAAATTTTATCGCCTATGTAAACGAAAGCATTGCCGTTTGTGAAATGTAATTCCTGGCGAAGAGAAAGTTCCCGGAAAGCTACTCAAACAGGAGGTCAAGAGCAATGAGCGCCATGCCACGCAGTGTTACGATGAGGGGAAAGCCGTTGACTTTAACCGGCAAGCCGGTCAAGGTGGGTGATCTGGCTCCGGATTTTACCGGCATCGATGCCAATCTGGACGTGTTTCGTTTCCACGATCATCAAGGCAAGGTTTTTGTACTTTCCGCCGTGCCTTCCATCGACACCAGTGTGTGCGACAAAGAGACCCGTCGATTCAATGAATTGGCGGCGGATCTCGATCCGAATGTAGAAATCATTACTCTCAGTATGGACCTGCCGTTTGCCCTGAAGCGCTGGTGTGGCGCCACGGGTGTGGATCGGGTTCGCTTGCTCTCCGATCACCGGGAGGCTTCCTTTGGGCAAAACTACGGGGTGTTGATTGAGGAGCTTCGCCTACTGGCTCGCGCCGTTTTTGTGGTCGACCGTGAAGGAAAAATCAGCTACATCGAAGTCGTGCCGGAAATCGCTCAGGAACCCGATTACGACAAGGTTCTGGAAGCAGTGAAGGCCGCTCTGTAGCGGCATTTCTCGGTGGGCCATCGGGAAGTTTGCCTTCCTGAGGGGCGACGTGAGTCCACTTACAGTTGCTGGCCGGCCGTGCTTTTTATTATTAAACAGGGGCTGCTGGCAGGATGAATTTGAAAATATGCTGGAACAATGGCGTGGCAGTTCCGAAAATGAGGGGAGAGGGAGAGAGCAGAAAAGGGTAGAGGGATGGCGTTACTTCAGCAAAAAAATAAGCGCGCCGCTTTGCAGAAGGCTTTCAGTCAAAAACCGTCGCGTGTGGTGGGGAGTTACAGTCAGGGACTGGCTGGCCCCCGGATTTTTGTGGTCGCCGGTATCCATGGTAACGAACCGGCCGGTGTGGTTGCATTGCAAAGGCTGTTTGCACAACTGGAAAGCAATCGGGCGCCGTTTTACGGGCAAATCATCGGCCTGAGGGGTAACATCCAGGCGCTACAGGAGAACCGACGCTACCTGAAAGCCGACCTGAACCGGCTATGGCGCGATGAAATGATTGAGAAACTGCCGGGCCAGATGATGGACGCCGATGGCCAGGAATGGCTGGAACTGGCAGATCTGCTGGATCACCTGCGGGCGCTGGCGGAGCCACAGGCCAGCCAGGAGCCGGTTGTGCTGGTGGACCTGCATTCCACTTCTGCCCCGAGTTGCCCGTTTCTGATCGATTGTGGCGACTCGCGTCTGGCGGCGCTGTTCAACCGCTGGCCCATCCCCAGGGTCGAGGGCCTGGACCAGGTGATTCAGGGCACCATGATCCAGTATTTTATGGCCCGGGGCATTGCTTCCTTTGCCTTCGAGGGCGGGCAGCATCAGGATCCCCTCTCGGCCGAAAATCACCTGGCATTGCTCTGGCTCCTTTTGTCCGATCTGGGATGTGTGCCGGAGGCCCAGCAGGGCCGTCGTGGTCATTATGCCGACCAATTGAAGGCTACCGTCAATTGCCTCCACCTGCGCTTCCGCCTGAAATACCGCTATCGGATTCAGTGTGGGGAAGCGTTTCGCATGGAACCGGGTTTCAGCAATTTTCAGCCGGTGAGCCGCGGCCAGGTTCTGGCCCGAAATCAGGATGGTCTCATCTACTGCCCGATGGACGGCTTCATTTTTATGCCCCTCTACCAGCGGGAAGGCGACGACGGCTTCTTCATTATTCAGCCTGTTGAGGAAGAAGGCGAGTAGAATTGAAGCGGTTCTGGCATGAGGGGGGCCAGAAAGTTGCGTAAATTGGTGTATCATTTAACAGGCTGTTTTACGGCAGCGGGGTTAAAAATCTACGCGGCCCCCGGCCCGCTCTCTTGCCACGACGGGGCGATGGGGTGAATTCCCTACTGGTAAAGGGAAAAAAGCCGATTCAAGTGCTAAATCCGCCTGATTTTGCTAAAGATTCCGACGCAGGCGCTTGTTGGAAGCAAACAACGAAATTCAGGCAGTGGCTTGTTCCCTGACTTTGTTCTGCCTTCTGGACAGCTCCGTGTCAGAACCCGGTGCATCACGGCGAATGGGAAGCAAGGGATAACAACGAGAGTGGAATGAATCTTGAACCTGTAGATGTCCTGGCTTTTGGCGCTCATCCGGATGATGTAGAACTGGGCTGTGGGGGCACGCTGGCCCGTCTTGTCCAGCAGGGCTACCGGGTTGGCATTGTTGATTTAACAGAAGGGGAGATGGCCAGCCGGGGCACGGTGGCGGAGCGCCGCAGGGAGTCCGCCGCGGCAGCCCAAATTCTGGGGGCCCGCTGGCGCCACAATGCAGGCCTGCCCGATGCTCACATCCAGAACAGCCGGGAGAACCAGATTTTGCTCATTGAAGTGGTGCGTCAGGCCCGGCCGGCGCTGGTATTTCTTCCCTATCCCTCGGATCGCCACCCGGATCATGTGCATGCCAGCAACCTGGTGAAGGAAGCGTGTTTTTATTCCGGTTTGGCTAAAATTGCGCCCGGCCTGGATGCGCACCGCCCGCGCAGGCTGGTTTTCTATCCCATGACCTACGAGTTTACCCCTTCCTTTATCGTCAACATTACAGACACCTTCGAGACCAAGCTGAAGGCACTTCAGGCTTACCGATCTCAGTTTTTTAATCCCAACTGGCCGGGACCGGAAACGTTTGTCTCCTCTCAGTGGTTCATGGAAGCGGTGTCGTTCCGTGCCCGCCATTTCGGATGGCTGGCCGGGGTCAAGTACGGTGAACCGTTCTGGGTGCGGGAACACCTTGCCCTGGAGGATCCCTTTCCCATTCTCACCACCAATCGCATGTAACCTCGAGCACCGTCGTCACTGGCTGGCGGCAGGGCCTGAAAAAGTATTTTTCCATTGATTTCTTTTGCGGCGCCCGGCTAACTTTGATTCCTGGACTTTGTGAAAAAAGTGTGTAAGTCCCTGATGGAGAGAAGGCATGCTGGTTGAATACATTCCTATTCTAGTAATCCTGGCCATGGCCTTGATTGTAGCGGCCGGCATCCTGGTTCTCACCCACATCGTGAACCCCAGAATCCGAAATCCCATCAAACTTACCACTTACGAATCGGGCATCGAGCCACAGATGGAGGCGCGCCTGCGCTATCCAATACGCTTTTACGTCGTGGCCATGATGTTCATCCTCTTTGATGTGGAAGTGATCTTCATGTATCCTTGGGCGGTGGTTTACAAGCAGTTTCTTTCTCAAGGCTGGTTCATTTTCTGGGAAATGATCATCTTTCTGGCGATTCTTTTTGCCGGCTACATCTACCTGTATCGGCGGGGCGGATTTCAATGGGAGTAGGGTACCATGCTGGATTTTGAGGCAATGAAGCAGCGGATCAGCAAAGCGTTTCCGGAAGTGGAGTTCGAGGAGTTTCGCAATCAGTTGGCTGCCCGGGTTCCCAGGGAAAAGATTCTGGACTTTATGCGCTTCGTCAAGGAAGACCCAGAGCTGGCTTTTGACTACCTCACCGATGTAACCGGTGTGGATTATTTAAAGATGGAGCGCATCCCACGCTTTGATGTGGTCTATCATATTTATTCCTTCAAGAACAATCAGCGCCTTCGGGTAAAGGTCGGTGTGCCCGAGGAAGATATGGACGTGCCGTCGATGACCGTTCTGTGGAATGCGGCGAACTGGCTGGAGCGGGAAGCTTTCGAGATGTTCGGCTTCAATTTTGTTGGACATCCGGACTTGCGCCATTTGCTGCTGCCCGATGTGTTTTATGGCCATCCTCTGCGTAAGGATTACCCGCTGGAGGGTAAAGGCGAGCGGGACGTGGTGCTCCATCTGAAGTGATTTTGGCAAGCTGAATCGACGGGAAAATTTGCTGGGAGCGATATGGCAGAGACAGTATCGACGCAGGTGAAAACCGACCGGATGGTGCTGAATTTTGGCCCGCAGCACCCCGCCACGCACGGTACCCTTCGCATTGTGCTGGAACTGGATGGCGAGGTGGTGGTGCGTGCAGAGCCCCATATCGGCTATCTCCATTCCGGATTCGAGAAGTTAGGCGAATACAAAAATTACAATCAGTGGATTACCCTCTCCGACCGGATGAATTACCTCTCCCCGCTGTGCAATAACATCGGATTTGCCCAGGCGGTGGAGCGGCTGATCGGTATCGATATTCCCGAGCGTGCTAAATACATCCGGGTCATTTTGGCCGAACTGTCTCGAATTGCCGACCACATGGTCTGGCTGGGCACCCACGCCCTGGATATCGGTGCCTTTACCGCCTTTCTGTATGCCTTCGAGGCTCGGGAAAAGCTGTACATTATTTTCGAACATACCACCGGAACCCGTTTAACGACCAG
>RFHE01000046.1 GCA_003696445.1 Calditrichota bacterium
GCGACACCGATATAAACAATGCGTTCCGGCCGCTGCATGATGCCCACACTACAGGAGTACCCCAGGCCTTCGGCCCGGGCGCGCACATAGCTGACCATCATCGAGCCGGCCAATCCCAGATAAATCATGATGCTGGTTAACTTGAAGCCTTTGGGTACAAAATAAAATGCCAGCCCAAGAAACATGAACACTTCTGCATAACGATCCAGGCTGGAATCGAACAGGGCACCGAACTTGGAGCTGAGCCCAGACTGCCGCGCTACCTTGCCGTCCAGCATGTCGCACAACCCGCCCAGCAAAATAAACACCCCACCCAGTCTTAAATTAAAACTGGCGTAAAAGTAAGCGCCTACCAGCGAAAGCACAAATCCAAGAGCAGTAAAAAAATTGGGGTGAATGTTGAAACGTACAAAGACCTCAGCCAGGGGATCAATCAGGCTGGCAAACCCGCGCTTCAGCCAACCAGGTAGGATCGCAAATTCCTTTTTGTTCATTCACGTGCTCAATCAAAAATCAATCAATGAAATGGTTTAAAATCTTTACCTGCAACCAGCAGAACCAATTCCCCTTTCCACACGAATTGATCAAATTCAGCCAGTAGCTCTTCGGCGAATCCGCGAATAAACTCTTCGTAGGTTTTGGTTAATTCGCGCGAAATCACAATATAACGATTTCCCATTGTGCGGACAATATCTTCTACAGTTTTTCGAATTCGTTGGGCCGACTCAAACAGGATGATTGTCCCCTCCTCTTGGGCCAATTTTTTTAACTTGGTCTGCCGGCCTTTCTTGCGAGGTAAAAACCCCTCGAACAGAAACCGATCGGTAGGCAGCCCGGAAGCCACCAGGGCCGCCAGGACGGCCGATGGACCCGGCACCGGAACCACCCGGATGCCTGACTTGATTGCCTCCACCACCAGGCGATGCCCGGGGTCGGAGATGGCCGGGGTGCCTGCTTCAGAAATCAGTGCCACCTGCTGGCCGGATTTTAACAGGCTTAACACCTGCGGCAACCGCTTGCGCTCGTTGTACGAATAGTAGCTGAGCAAACGAGCCGGTTGGATCTGATAGTGGCTCAGCAGGCGCCGGGCGGTGCGCGTGTCCTCGGCGCAGATCACATCCGCTTCCTTCAGGACACGAAGAGCCCGGAGGGTAATATCCTCCAAATTGCCGATGGGCGTGCTGACCACATATAAGCAACCGGCGCTGGCCAAACCTGAAGATTGTTTTCGCCCTTCCTGAACCATCCACTCCTGCTTTCTTGCTTTCTTTAACAGGCCGTAGTACAATTTCCGGCACTTGCTGCGTTTATCCAAGAGCGCATAAAGGGAATGGCAACTGGCATAAAAAAGCTGGCACCCGTAAAGGCGTGCCAGCTCTGTTCAGGGGGGTGGGTGGGAACAGGGTTACTTCAGCAAAACCATCTTGCTGGTCTGGCGAAATGCCGGCCCCTGATTGGGCCGAGCCACCAGCTCGTAGAAATAGAGACCTGAGGAGACTGCTTCGCCGAAATCGTTGCGGCCGTCCCAGGTGCGGGTGTATTCGCCGGCGGGCAAATTTTCCTGAACCAGGCGCCGGACCAGGCGACCAAACACATCGTAAATGTTGATCTGCACGGCAGCCGGACCCCCATTCTCGCCTCCAACCCGGAATTTTATCTGGGTGGTCGGATTGAAGGGATTGGGATAGTTGCCCAGCAGGGCAAAATTCCGGGGCGTCTGTCCACCGGGGGGCTCATCCAACCCCGTAACCACGGGCTGACCGATGCCCACTTTAATCCGGTGGGGATTCAACTCCACATTCCCATTGACATCCTCGGCCCGGGCCTCGATAGTCAATTCACCCGGAGACAGGTTGGTCAGAATCGCCTCCCATTCCCGGTAATTGTCCTTCAGCGATGTGGCCGGAACCCCGTTGACGGTCAGCGAAGCGATCTGGCTGTTGTCCACGCAGGTGCCCCGAACCACAATCTGCTGCTGGCTGGCTGGGAATACCTGTTCGGCGGCCGGGTAGAGAATGACCGTGGCCGGCGGCAGGTCGTCCACCGGCTGAATGGGATTGCTGGGGAAAGCCGGATTGTTGGTCTGAGCCACCTTGACTGTGGCATCGAAATGTGGGGGCATGGCGGTGTAGGTCAGCCCGTCGTTGCGGCTCTGATTGGCCGGAATGACCTTGGCCGCCAGACCGGGCCCAAACCAGTCGAACAGGTACATGGTAATGTCCGGGCTGGACGGGGTACCGTTGTGAGCCGCCGCCCCATCGGTGCCATTGACCGCCCGGCTAACCGTGTAATTCCGAATGTAGATCTCCAGCGGGGCATCCCGGGTATCCTCGGCAAACATCTTGAAGGCATGCTCCTTGGTGCTGTCGATGCTCACGTTTTCCACCGTAATCAACCCCTCCACCTTGTGCTTAAAATTAAGGGGGCTCTTCCCGATTCTGTAGGTTTCCAGCCCTTCAACCCGGGCATTCGTCAGGTCCAATCCGCGCAGGCCATAGGGACCAAACGCCACATGCACATTTTTGATGTAGTAATTATCCCCGCCAAAGGCCAGGCCGTAGCGATTGTGCCAGGCGGTGAAGTTTTCGATGAACATCGGTTCGTTGCTGGGCGAGGTACTGTTGGTTCCTTTAAATCCGTACCGGATTTGCCCGTGGGCGGCGTTGTCCCGGAAGACAAACGTACCCAGATTCTTGATCTGCACACCCTGTTTGATCGAGCCATCAGGCTGGAGCACCGGCACCACCACCGACTCGTGCGTGTGGTAACGGTAGCCGTACCGGTCGTTCTCCACCGCCATGTTGTTGATGAAGGCATTACGAGCATTAGCCCACCAGAATCCGGCTCCATCGTTGGGATCGTAGGCCAAGGCCTGATTGGGTAACGGCTGATGCATGTAAGCATGAATGGCCAGATTGCGGTCGAAAAGATTGAACACTTCGGTCCCGTCTTCCAGAAAGAACCCATGCCCCAGCGCTTTGTAACCCACGCAGTCCTTGATAACCATGTAATCGGTGCCATGAACCGTAATCCAGCGATTGTGGGAATCCCAAATGGAGGCGCCGATCACGCTACCACCCCGGTCCGTTGCCCGAACCCGGTGAAAATGAATGGGATAGCGCGCCAGGCGATCCTTTTTGCCCAGGTGGGCAAACTCGGCGTAACTGATCGATCCAATGGCATTGCGATGGTACATGGTGTGGCCGCGCACCCCGTTTGGGTCGGCCGATTCGATCACCACATTTCGGCTCAAGTTGGCCACCTCCACCCGGTAAGGCCCGCTACCGCGATGAAAACGGACCAGGGGGGCGCTGAGGGTAATGGTATTTCCCGAAATTCCGGCGACGGTGTTCTCCTCGCTGAGCGGCTGCACACTGCCAAGAAAAGTACCCTTGCCGCTGTCCGGCTTGCGGCTGGCTGTTACGACAATCCGATCGCCAATTCGCCAATTCACCGGCTCTTCTACCTGGATGGTTGTTGCTCCGGCCGGGGCATCGGCAGATAGCTTCAGCCAGGTCCGGTTCAAAGGCGCCCCGTGAATTTCCATCTGCGAGCCGGCATAGGCAATTATCGCCGGCGCACAGTCCGGATCCAGATCCTGAAAATAAACCAGCCGGATTCGGGCGGTGATGTTCTGAGGGATGGGATTGTCCCGCGTCCCGATCTCCAGCACCGCACGATGGGTGTAGCCCGGCGCAGGATGGTTAAACGAACAATTGGCGTTCAAGTCCACCGAAGGGGCCGGGGAAACAATCAACATGCCCACATTTAATTCGGTATTTACCGAGCGGGAAAAAGACAATTTGCCCCGCACGTGGATTGAATGGAGGGCCTGTGGAGAAGCCACATCGTAAACCACCGTATGGGCGGTGTCGATCACCACATCGTCGCCGGCGCCCGGAACGGTGCCGGTGCTCCACACTGAAGGGTCCGACCAGTTGCCGCTACGTACCGAGTGCACTTGAGCGGCTTGCAGGGCACCCAGCCAGATCAGCAGACCCAGGATGGCCGCCAGTAGCTGCCCTCCTGGCCTTCCTTTGCTGCTCGCCACAGCCAGCTCCCTTCCCCTGTCTCCTCTAAAAGTCATTCCCGACCGCAGAGCCATACAACCCTCCTTATTGCTTTACAATTTAACATTCCATTTCTCAGGAGCCAACCCGGGGGCCATCGGGTATGTGGCCGGGCCGCTTCGAGCACCTAGACGTTCAAATGCTGTGCCATACTGATTTTCACAGGCAAAATTCCTTTCGGCAAAGGGATCGAGCGGTTCTGCAGGCTCAACCCAGTTAATCCACATGCGGCGTGTTGTACATTTTTTTTACGCTCCAGCAACCTTTTGGCGTGCGAGCATTAGGGAAAGCAACAAGATGAGGTAAGGAGAAACGCTTTGTCTAATGGGAGTGACAATATTCCAGAAAAGACCGGACGTTTTCGTCCCGGCCGAACACCAGGATACGATCGGCTTCCTGAAACTGGTAATTCACGTTGGGGAAAATGCGTTCCATCTGTGTGGCCTCGCCGGCCTCTCCACCAACCGGGTGCAGAATGAGCAGCACATCCACGCCGAAACGATTCCGAATGCGCAAATTTTGCAACTTTTTACCCACAAAACTGTGGGGCACGGCCGTCTCGGCCAGCGAAAATCCGGGCAGCACCGTGCGCACTTCTTCCGGGCGAATGGACTGCATTTCCTCAACCAGCTCATCGGCCAGATCCAGCCGCACCCGCGCTTCGTTGTAGGCATTTAAAATATCCTGATAGCTCACCGCGCCGATCACCCGATAGGGTGGCCGCTTGCTCAACACCGGCAGTTCCTCTTCCCGGGTTTCGGCAAAGACCTTCAGGGCGTAGTCCAGCGTATCGCTCTCTTTCAAAAAAGCCGGCGGGGGCTCGCTGATGTCCTTGGCAATGATCATCCCTTTTACATCATGGTATTCGGTAATCAGATGGTGAAGCGTGCTGGAATGGATAAGCCCGGAAATCTGGCCATTCTTATCAACAGTAAAAATAGTTTCGTGCGGATGCTGCAGGCACAGCTCAATCAGCTCGGCCAGGCTGGCATTTTCCGGGATCTGGGCAATGTTACGGCGCATCACCTGGCCCACGCTCATGGATTCCAGAATGCGCAGATCCTTGCCCATGGCGTAATGGTAGCCCTGATGTTCCAGTTCACGGGCATAAATGGAACCCTTCAAAAACATCTGGACAATCAGGGTGCTGCCGACCACCCCCAGCATGAGGGGAAGAATGAAATGGTAGTCGTAGGTCATTTCCCAGAGCATCAAGATGGCGGCCAGGGGCACGGAATTCACCCCAGCCAGCACGGCCCCCATCCCCACTAGGGTGTAGGTGGTGGTGTTCAGAGGGAGATGCAGAACGGTAATGCAGAACCAGGCAAACAGGTAGCCCAGGCAGGCCCCGATAAACATGGAGGGAGCAAACAGACCGCCATAGCCTCCGGCGCTGAGGATTAAAGCCACCAGTAAGAATTTCAACACCAGAAGAATCAGCACCATTTTTGTGGGGAGGGCGGCGGCAAGAATTTCGTTCATGGCCTCGTAGCCCACGCCCAGGATTTCCGGGACCAGGTATCCGGCCAGCCCCATGAGCAATCCCACCGCCAGCATGACCGGCAGGGGCGGTATTTTTCGATACAGGCGGCGGAACCACAGACGGGTCGCTTCGTTGAGGCGGATGAAACCTACCGAAAGCCAGCCGGCTACCAGCCCCAGCAGTAAGTAAAAGAAAAACAGCGTGTAGGAACCGATGGAGACGGCCTGAATATGAAAGGCCGGTTCGTTGCCCAGCATAACGCGAGATACCGTGCTGGCCGCCACCGAGGCCAGAATGAGCACCGTCAGCGCCCCGGCACGAAAATCGTTGAGCAAAATGACCTCCAGGGTAAAAAACACCCCGGCCAGCGGCGTGTTAAAGACGGCGGCGATCGCCGCGCCGGCACCAGCAGCGGTAAAAATGCGCAGCCGATGGTTCTGTACACCCATCAGCCGGCCCAGGACGGACACCACCCCTGCTCCGGACTGGGCCGCCGGCGCCTCCGGACCCACCGTGGCCCCCATGCCGATGTTAATGACCGGCGCCAGAAAATGAAACAGCGTGGCCCGGAAGGAGAGAAAGCCGCTGTGCAGCCCTACAGACTTGATGATTTCCAGCACCCCTTTCTGGGCCGCCTCGCGCGGGGCCAGGCGGGTGAAAAAATACTGGAGACCCATCCCGATCATGGGGAACACAATGATCAGCTGGGGCCACTGGGACGCGCTTGCGGGGATCAGCTCAAAACACAGGTAGTGAATTTCCTCGATGGCTTTGTGCAGGCCAACGCCGGCCAATCCGGCGGCAATGCCCATCACAATGGAAAGAATGGTCAGAATGGTGTACTCAGGAAGCCCCAGGCGGGCCAGCATGCGCCCAATACGAATCCGATGGGTCAGCATTCGTCGGCGCCAGCGTTGCACGTGCGAGGCTCCCTGCATGTCCTTGACCTTTTGTTGTGACTCAAACCAACAAATTTACAAAATGCGAACAAGCCACCAAAGCCCTGGCTGGGAATTCTGGCTACCCGCCAGCGAACCAAGGGTACCCGCTCATGGTTTAACAGGTGCCCGATTGGGGAGATTTTTCCTGAACCGCTTGTTCCTGAACCTGGAGGGACTAAATTGCACAGGCCACCTGTTTTCATGGAACACTGCGGAAAAGGGTCTGTGTTACCCCCGCAGCAGACAATCTGACCGAGCAGGAGGAGACCTGGCATGGCACCCGCGCCCCAGCCCCCCATCCATTCCCTGGCATTCGATGCTTACGGGACGTTGTTCGACGTCTTTGCCGTTGGCGACGCCGCAAAACAGATATTCGGAGTCCACGCCGATGCCGTTCTGGCCACCTGGCGCAGCAAGCAACTGGAATACACCTGGCTCAGAGCGCTGATGAACCGCTATGCAGATTTTGAGACGGTCACCGTTCAGGCACTGCGCTACGCCTGCCGGCGGCATGGCCTCCAGTGCAGCCGGGAAGTGGAGCGGAAGCTGATGGAGGCCTACTATCGGCTCGCCGCCTTTCCGGAAGTCCCGGATGTGCTTGTGCGTCTAAAAAAAGCCGGTTGCCGTTGCGTGATTCTTTCCAACGGAACGCCGGAAATGCTGAATGCAGCCGTGCGCTCCGCCGGACTGACGCCCTTTCTGGATGCCGTTCTCAGTGCCCATCAGGTCCAGACCTACAAGCCGCATCCGGCGGTGTACCAACTGGCGGTGGAGTTTTTTCAGCAACCGGCCGACCGGATCGGGTTTGTCTCCAGCAATGGCTTCGATGTTGCCGGCGCCACCAGTTTTGGCCTGCAGACCTTCTGGATCAATCGCAACCAGACCGTGGCCGAGGAACTGGACCTGAAACCCCGGTTCACCGGAGGGAACCTGCAGTCGGTTCTGGAAACCTTACAAATTCCTTAGCTCAACAATTGACAATTACAGGCCCCGGGTATAAATTTGCCCCACCTGCCGAAAAACAACACCGTGGGAGGCGATGAATCGCAGCTCACGGCCGGAATATAAAGAACACGTACCGCACCTGTCTGCGAGGATGCTGTTGCCCTCAGTTCCCAGAACCCGGAGCATCGAGCAGCGACAGGCGCTTTCGTGCGACGCAAAGAA
>RFHE01000047.1 GCA_003696445.1 Calditrichota bacterium
AAGGGTTGAGAATTCGGTCACGAGCTTTTCTTTTGACTTGAATAAATTGCAATATTTCCTTAATTTTCAAAGATTTTAGAACGTTTTAACACGGGGAGACATCCATGAAATTTTCCATCGCCAGAGACACGATTTACGAGGCTTTGCAGAAGGTCGTGAACGTTATTCCGCAGCGCTCGCCCCTGTTGATGTTACAGAACGTTCTGATCAGGGCGGACGATCAGTCCGTCTCGCTCACCGCCTCCGATACGGAAATCACCATCGTCTCGCAAATCGAAGGCGAAGTGGAACGGACCGGCAGCATTGCCGTACCGGGACGACTGCTGAACGACGTCATTCGGGAATTGCCCAACGTGCCGGTCACCTTCGACAGCAACGAAGCCTTTCGCATGACCATTACCACCGAATTTGGCGAATACCGCCTGGCCGGCGAAGATCCGGTGGGCTTTCCCCGCTCCCCCGAGCTGGCCGAGGGCCAGGAAATCGTCCTGAACAACGACGTGATGAAGCGGTTAATCGAGGACACCGCTTTCGCCACCTCCACCGATGAGCTACGCCCTTCGCTGAACGGGGTTTATTTTGAGGCACAGCCGGGCGCCATTCAGGCGGTGGCGACCGACGGCCACCGGATGGCCCTGGTCCGCTACGCCGACGAGGCCATTCAGTGCGAGCCGTTAAAGGCCATTATTTCCAACCGGGCAGTGAATTTTCTGATGCGCAGCCTGGAAGGGGATGGCCAGCTGAAGGCGGTCTTCAGCGATCGCCATGCCGCCTTTCATCTGGACCATACCACCATGTACGCCCGGCTGATTACCGAGCAATTTGTCGATTACCGGCGGGTGATCCCCGAGGAAATCAAATACGAAATGGTTGCCGACACAGCCCAGGTGTATGCGGCCACCAAGCGCGTGGCGCTGTTTTCCAATCCCATTACCGCCCAGGTGGTGTTGCGCATTTCGCCGGATGCGGTGGAGCTGCATGCGGAAGATGTGGACTTTGGCGGCAGCGCGACCGAGAAGATTCCCTGTCAGTTCTCCGGCGATGAATTTCTGGTGGCCTTCAATTCGAAATATCTCCTGGATATGCTGAAGCACATTCACACCCCCCAGCTGGTGATGCAGTTTGTGCGCCCCGATTATGCGGCGCTGGCCCGGCCGGTGGGGCTGCCGGAAAACGAAGAACAACTGACCCTGTTGATGCCCATTCGCCTGGAAACACCGTAAATGCAGTTAAAGCGGCTGAAGCTGACCGATTTTCGCAATTACGCCCAGGCCACCATCGATCTGTTTTCCGGCGTGCACATTTTTTACGGCAAAAACGGAGCAGGGAAAACCAATATTCTGGAGGCAGTTTACTATCTGGCCTTAACCAAAAGTTTTCGGACGGCACAGGATAGACATCTGATTCGCTATCATCAACAAATGTTTCGTGTGGAAGGGGATTTGATTAACGATCAGGGGCAGGCGTTCCATTGCGCCATTGCCTACGCACTGCAGCAGGGAAAGCGACTTACGGTAAACGGACAGCGGATTGAACGCTTTACCGAGTACATCGGCGAAATCCCTGTGGTTTTACTCCACCCGGCGGATCTGATGCTCTCTCAGGGCGGTCCCGCCAACCGCCGGCGCTTTCTGGATGTGCTGCTCTGCCAGTCCAGCCGAATTTATCTCCATCATTTAGCTCAGTACAACCGGGCGCTCAAGCAGCGCAACCAGCTGTTGCAGTCCGAAGCGGTGGACGGGGCCACGCTGGAGGCGTGGGATGTGCAACTGGCCGAGCACGGCGCCGAGCTGATGCAGCGGCGGCAGGCCGCCCTCCAGGAACTCAGCGAAACCGTCGCCAGCCTGTATGCGGAACTCAGCCAGAGCCCGGCAAAGGTGAAGTTGGTTTACCGGAGCAGTGTGCCTGGCGGCGGCGAAGCCTCGCCGAAGGAGGCGTTTCTAGCCGGGTTGAGCGGCCATCGGGCGGCGGACCTGCAGCTGGGCTACACCAGCCTGGGCCCCCACCGGGACGATGTGCTCTTTCTCATCAACGGCAAGCCCTTCCGCACCTATGCCAGCCAGGGGGAACACAAGACGCTGATCGTGGCGCTGAAGCTGGCCGAGTACCAGTTTTTGAAAAAGCACGTCGCCCGCCAGCCCATCCTCCTGTTCGATGATCTGTTTGGCGAACTGGACGCCCAGCGCATCGCCCAGATGCTCACCTACCTGGAAAAAATCGGCCAGGTGCTGGTGACCACCACCTCGCGCAATTTTTTCGACAAGGTGAATCTGAACCAGTTGCCGGTGCACAGCTACCGGGTGGCGCAGGGAACCGTTCAGCTGGAGGCGACGTTGCATGAGTAGGCCCAAGCCAATAAAAAACATCATCATAGAGCTTCTCAAAGCCTATGGTTTAAAAGATAAATTTGATGAATATCTGGCCATCGCCTACTGGGAGTCCTGCGTGGGAAAAGAAATTGCCTCCCACACCACCCCGGTGGACGTGGAAAATGGGATTTTGTTTGTTCAGGTGGATTCGGACACCTGGCGCAACGAACTGGTTTTCTTTAAACACGAAATTATTCAACGCCTGAACGATAGGATCGGCAAGCCAGTGGTTCAGGAAATTAAATTTTATTAAGGGGATTGACGGATGGAAAGTGCGAAAAAGATGAACATGAGCGATTATTCGGCAGAGAATATTCAGATTTTGAAGGGCCTGGAAGCGGTCCGGCGCCGGCCGGCCATGTACATCGGCGACGTGACCAGTCGCGGGCTCCATCATCTGGTTTACGAGATCGTGGACAACAGCATCGACGAGGCCATGGCCGGCTTCTGTAGCGAAGTAACGGTCACCATTCACCCGGACGAGAGCATCACCGTGGAGGACGATGGCCGCGGCATCCCGGTGGATACGCACCGGGAGATGAACAAATCCGCCCTGGAGGTGATCATGACCACCCTCCATGCCGGCGGAAAGTTCGACAAGTCCAGCTACAAAGTGTCCGGGGGTCTGCACGGGGTGGGGGCCTCGGTGGTCAATGCCCTCTCTACCTGGTGCGAGGTGGAAGTGCATCGGGATGGGTTTATCTGGCGGCAGCGCTACGAGCGCGGTGTGCCGGTTACCCCGGTGGAGAAAGTGGGCAAAACCCGCAAAACCGGGACCAGAACCACCTTTTTACCCGACGCGGAAATTTTTAAGAAAGTTAAATTTAATCGGGACACGCTGGCCAGTCGCCTGCGGGACCTGGCCTTTTTGAACAAAGGGCTGAAAATCCGCCTGGTGGACGAGCGGGACGGCAGCGAGGAGGTGTTCCATTACAAGGGCGGCCTGATCGAATTTGTCCGCTACCTGGACGAAAACCGCACCCCCCTGCACAAACCCATCTACATCGAGGACGAAAAAGAGGGCGTGCAGGTGGAAATCGCCTTCGAGTACAACGACTCGTTCAGTGAAAACATTTTTACCTACTGTAACAACGTAAATACCATTGAAGGGGGAACCCACCTGGTGGGGTTTAAATCCGCCTTGACCCGGACGCTAAACAATTACGGCAGCAGGAACAATCTTTTGAAAAATGTTCAGCTCCAGGGCGAGGACGTTCGGGAAGGCCTGACGGCTGTGATCAGCGTCAAGGTGGGCGAGCCCCAGTTTGAGGGGCAGACCAAAACCAAGCTGGGTAACAGCGAGGTAAAGGGCATTGTTGAATCGATTGTGAACGAAAAACTGGCCGAATTTCTGGAGCAGAATCCTCCGGTGGCAAAAAAAATCATCGACAAGGGCATTACCGCGGCCCGCAGCCGCGAAGCGGCCCGCAAAGCCCGGGAGCTGACCCGGCGAAAATCCGCCCTGGAATCGGGTTCTCTGCCCGGCAAGCTGGCCGATTGTTCGATTACCGACCCCGCCCAGTGCGAAATTTACCTGGTGGAGGGCGACTCGGCCGGCGGTTCGGCCAAACAGGGCCGGGACCGGCGCTTCCAGGCCATTCTGCCCCTCAAAGGGAAGATTCTGAACGTGGAAAAATCCCGACTGTACAAAATTCTGTCCAACGACGAAATCAAGACCATCGTGACGGCGCTGGGGACCGGCATCGGCGAGGGCGACTTCGACATCAGCCGGTTGCGCTACAACAAAATCATCATTATGACCGACGCAGACGTGGACGGCGCTCACATCCGAACCCTCCTGCTCACCTTCTTCTTCCGCTACATGCGCGAACTCATCGAGCAGGGGCACGTTTACATCGCTCAGCCGCCGCTGTACCGAATTAAAATCGGCAAGGAAGAATATTACGCCTTCGACGACGAAGAAAAAGACGACATCCTGAAGCGGTTCAGCAAAAACGGGAGCAATGCCTACGTGCAGCGCTACAAGGGGCTGGGCGAAATGAACCCGGAACAGTTGTGGGAAACGACCATGAATCCGGAAAAGCGGACCCTGTTGCAGGTGACCCTGGAGAACGCCGCCGAAGCGGACCATATTTTCAGCACGTTAATGGGCGACAAGGTGGAACCGCGACGGGAGTTTATTGAGAAAAATGCCCGCTACGTGCGCAACCTGGACATCTGAGCAGGGGCATCCGCCTGAACTAAGAAGAAACGGATGAGGCCGATTCAAGGCCGGTAACCTTTAACCACGAGGACGAGACGCTTATGGATTTGCAAAGGCAGCGCATTTTGCCCACCGACATCGAAGAGGAGATGCGGGTTTCCTATCTGGACTACTCCATGTCCGTGATTGTGTCCCGTGCCCTGCCCGATGTTCGGGACGGCTTAAAACCAGTTCATCGACGCATTCTGTACGGCATGTACGACATGGGCCTGTTTTTCAATCGGCCCTACAAGAAAAGTGCCCGTGTGGTTGGCGAGGTACTGGGTAAATACCATCCCCATGGCGATTCGGCGGTTTACGATGCCATGGTTCGGATGGTCCAGGACTTCAGCATGCGCTATCCCCTGGTGGACGGCCAGGGCAATTTTGGCTCCATCGATGGGGACTCGCCGGCGGCCATGCGTTACACGGAGGTCCGCCTTTCCCGGCTGGCCGGCGAATTGTTGCGCGATCTGGAAAAAGACACTGTGGATTGGCGGCCCAATTTCGACGAGTCCCTGAAAGAGCCGGTGGTGCTGCCCAGCGTGTTCCCCAACCTGCTGTGTAACGGCGCTGCAGGCATTGCCGTGGGGATGGCCACCAACATTCCGCCCCATAATCTCAACGAGGTGGTGGATGCGCTGGTCACCCAGATTGACAACCCGGACATTTCGGTGGAAGAGCTGATGACCCACATCAAGGGGCCGGACTTCCCCACCGGGGGCATTATTTACGGGTCGGCGGGCATTCAGGAGGCCTACAAGACCGGCCGGGGCAAAATTCTGGTGCGAGCCCGGGCTAACATCGAGCACACCCGCCAGAACCGGGAAAACATCGTCATCACCGAAATGCCCTTTCAGGTAAACAAATCCAGCCTGATTGAAAAAATCGCCACTCTGGTGCGAGAGAAAAAACTGGAGGGGATCAGCGATATTCGGGATGAATCCGACCGCGACGGAATGCGGGTGGTGATTGAACTGAAACGAGAGGCCCGTCCCGAAGTCATCCTGAACCAGCTCTACAAGCATACCCAGATGCAGGTGACCTTTGGCATCATTAATTTGGCGCTGGTGGATGGGGTGCCCCGGGTACTGACCCTGAAAGAATTGCTGCAGCACTTCATCGACCATCGCCACCAGGTCATTCTGCGCCGCACCCGTTACGACTTAAACAAAGCCGAGGAGCGGGCCCACATTCTGGAAGGCCTCAAAATCGCGCTGGACAACATCGACGAAATCATCGCCCTGATTAAAAAATCCCGCAGCCCGGAAACAGCCAGAGAAAACCTGATGAAGCGGTTCAAGCTTTCCGAGGTACAGGCCAAGGCTATTCTGGACATGCGGCTGCAACGGCTGACCGGCCTGGAGCGCAAAAAGATTGAAGAGGAATATCGGGAGGTACTGAAAACCATCGAGCGGCTGCGGGCCATTCTGGACAGCCGCGCCCTGCAGATGGAAATCATCAAGGAAGAGCTGCTCGAGCTGAAGGAAAAATACGGCGACGACCGGCGCACCGAAATCATCCACAATTACGAGGAATTCTCCATCGAGGACCTGATTGCCGAAGAGGACATGGTGATCACCATTTCCCGGGACGGCTACATCAAGCGTTTTCCGGTGAGTGGATACCGCCGCCAGCACCGCAATACCCGGGGCAGCGCCGGGGCCACCACCAAGGGCGAGGACTTCATCGAGCACCTGTTTGTGGCCTCCACCCACAATTACATTCTGTTCTTCACCGACCGGGGCAAATGCTACTGGCTGAAGGTGCACGAAATCCCTCAGGTGGGCAAAGCCGGCAAAGGGCGGGCCATCGTTAACATGATCCAGATCGAAAAGAACGAACGGATCCGAGCCTTTGTGAACGTGAAGGAGTTTTCCGACGACCGCTACGTGATGATGGCCACCCGGAACGGGCTGGTGAAAAAGACCGTGCTTTCTGCCTTCAGCCATCCCCGGCGCGACGGCATCTACGCCATCAAACTCCACCCGGAGGATACCCTCATCGAAGCCAAGCTGACCGAGGGCAATAATGATGTGATTATTGCCACCACGATGGGTATGGCCATCCGGTTTAACGAGAGTGAGGTTCGGCCCATGGGTCGGGTGGCCGCAGGCGTAAAAGCCATTAACCTGGCCAAAAACGACCACGTGATTGGCATGGTGGTGGTCAAGCGGGACGGCACCCTGCTGGCGGTCTCCGAAATGGGCTACGGCAAGCGAACCGACATTCGCCAGTACCGGCGGAGCCACCGGGGCGGCAAAGGTATTAAGACCTTCAAAGTAAACGAAAAAACTGGGCGGCTCATCGCCATTAAGGAAGTGGTGGATCGGGACGATCTGATGCTGATTACAACCCGGGCGGTCATCCTGCGTATTCATGTCGGTAACATTAAGGTGAGCGGGCGGGATACCATGGGCGTTCGGTTGATGAAGCTGGATCCGGGCGACCGAGTCAGCGATGTGGCCCGGGTGGTACGCTCTGAAGATGAAGACGAGGCCATTCAACAAACGGAAAGCTAAACACAGGGAGGTTGCGATCCGAGTATGAGCAAACGGAAAATTTCTGAATCGACCATTCGCAGGCTGTCCAAATACTACCGCTCCCTGGAGCGGCTGATTCAAGAGGGTCAGAGCACCGTTTCTTCCGAGGAACTGGCGGCCATGGATGGCATTACCTCGGCACAGGTGCGCAAGGACCTGTCCTTTTTCGGCACTTTTGGGAAACGTGGTCTGGGCTACGACACCCGAGCCTTGAAAGAGCAAATTGCTGAAATTTTGGGCTTGAATCGCAAATGGAATGTGGCCATCATCGGGGCGGGCAATATTGGTCGGGCCCTGGCCAAGTATGGCGAATTTGAGAAACAGGGCTTCCAGATCAAGCTGATACTGGACAGCGATCCGGAAAAAATCGGGCAGGAGATTCGAGGCATTCGGGTGGAAGATTACCGGAAGGCTCGCGAACTACTCCAGAAAGAAAACATCGAGATCGCCATTATTGCTGTGCCGGCTCAGGCGGCTCAGAGCGTGGCCGATCTGGTGGTAGAGGCCGGGATCCGGGCCATTCTGAATTTCGCCCCCTGTAGCCTGCATGTGCCCCCACATGTACAGGTGCGAAACGAAAACATGGCCATCGAAATGGAATCCCTCTCCTACTTTCTGACCAATTCGGAAAGCTGACTACCTCTTCTTGCCGAAACAAAAATCGCCGGCCGCCCCATGCTTTGGACAACCGGCGATTTTTTACTTTCCGTTATCACAAAAAATCTTTCTTACAGCTCCCCCTTCAATTCCTTCACTTTTCGCAAAGCCGCTTCGGCCTTGTCCTTCATGTTCTGATTGGCGTAGGCAATGGCCAAATAATTCCAGTAATCCACATTGTCCGGGTGCTTCTGGGTGGCTTCCTCGAGCAAGGCCTGGGCTTCCTGGTACTTTTTGGTCTGCAGATAACACACCGCCAGCAGCCCCACGGCCTGCTCATTGTCCGGCTCTAACTTGAGCACTTTTTGGAAATACGGAATGGCTTCCTCGTAGCGCTCCTGATTGTAAAAGCTGACAGCTACGTTAAAAGCAACCGCCGCATTATTGGGGGCCAGCTCAGCCGCTTTGGCGAAGTACTGTACCGATTTGTCCCAGTTGTTCCGCTTGGCTTCCAGCTCACCCAAAGAGATGTAGGCATTCACATTGTTAGGATTGATTTTCAGGGCTCGCTGGTACAATTCCATGGCCTTGTCCAACTTGCCCGCCTGGAGGAAGAAATCGCCCACCAGTACCACCAGCGAATCGTTTTTTGGTTGGGCATCCAGAGAAGCCATGAACAAATTTTCCGCTTCGGTGGTATCGCCCAACTGCAGGTAAGTCACCGCCAGCGGCCGATAGTAATCCGTACGGCTGGGATAAATAGTGCGCGCATTCAGAAACTTCTGGCGGGCTTGTTCCAGTAGGGCTTTGCGCTGTTGCGGATCGTCGGTCTGTAGAGCCTGGTTGTAAATCTTTACACCACTGTTGAAATTTTCTGCGTAGAAACGCATGCGGGTGTTTTCGATGGCCATTTTGGCCGGCAACTTTTGACCTTCCAGCTTCACCGGCATGTCCGGATTCAGGGACAGGGCTTTGTCGTAAGCTTTGGCCATCTCTTCGTAATTACCCTTTTTGCCCTGCAGCCAACCATAATAGAACCACGCTTCCGCATTGTTGGGATATTTTTGAATGGCCTGCTGGGCCACCTCCAGGGCCTTGTCGTAGAGGCCACGGTCGATGTTAATTACCACACCTTCTACTTCCGGAGGACGACAGCCCAGCCAGGTGAGCGACAGGGCCAGCCCCAGCAAAACGAGCGTAAAAACAAATTTCCTCATAATGGCTCTCCTTCCAATTTCTTGGTGGTTTTAGATTGTTGAAAAAGTTGCGCAATCGATTCCTTAAACGGCGGAGAAGCGATGCCGGCATCGGTTACAATGGCGGTAATCAGTTCCGGTGGAGTCACATCGAAGGCTGGATTCCAGCAGTCCACCCCATCCGGCGCGATGGGCAGGCGGCCCAGAATGGTTTTCACTTCCAGGGCAGAGCGTTCCTCGATAGGAATCGCCTCGCCTCCGGCCAGGGAAAGATCGAAGGTGGACAGGGGTGCGGCCACATAAAAGGGGATGCCGTGATGGCGGGCCAGCACGGCCAGGCTGTAGGTACCAATTTTATTGGCCGTGGAACCATCGGCGGCAATCCGATCGGCCCCCACCACAATCAGGTCAACCCCCTTCTTGCGCATGGCCCAGCCGGCCATGTCGTCGCAAATAAGGGTCACCGGAATTTGATGGGTGAACAACTCCCAGCTGGTCAAACGCGCCCCCTGGAGCAAAGGGCGGGTTTCGTCCGCCAGCACGGTGATTTTTTTCCCTTCCTCCACCGCGCGGTAAATAATGCCCAGGGCGGTGCCGATGCCGCCAGTAGCCAGAATACCGGTGTTGCAATGGGTTAATATGGTGGCACGTTCCGGAATCAACGCTTGCCCGTTCTGGGCAATGCGTTCACAGCGTAGCCGATCCTCTTCGTGAATATGTCTGGCCAAGGCCAGAATCCGCTCTGTCAGTTGATTGGGATCGGTCAAGCCCGCATCCTGGAGCGCTTTCTGAATCCGCCGCAACGCCCATTCCAGATTTACGGCAGTCGGTCTGGCCGAAGCAAGATAGCGAATCTGCTCTTCTAAACGCTGAAAAAACTGCTCCCGGCTATCAAACCGTTCCCCAGCCATGGCCAAGTAAAGCCCATAAGCGGCAGTAATGCCAATCAACGGAGCCCCACGAACCTTCAGCTCCCGGATGGCGGTAAACACTTCAGAAACAGTTTTTAATTCCTGAAAAACCGTGGCCTCCGGCAGGCGGGTCTGGTCGAGAATTCTCAGGGATTGTCCGGTCCACTCAATTGTATGGATCATTTATCGCAACATAATCTTTTTAAGCCAATGAAGTTAATTCTCTGAGGAACTTGAGACAATACCATTTATTTTTTAGCCCATGGAACCGGTTCAATAGTGGAAGGAGCTCTTCGAGCATACAAAGCCCATTCACAAAGGGGAAAATTTAGTACCCATTACCCGGAAATTTTTTTGATTTAGGGTATTGACAAGCGCACTTTTTTGTTATATCTTACAGGTGACCTTCCGAGGTCAAACCTCCCTCCCAACTCCGCAGGGGGCGCTCAGCGTCCCCTGTTTTTTTATTTGTAGATGGCAAGAGATCGATTACTTACTTCAGCGAAGGGGCGCTCACTCTTGCTTCGGCCGCCTCTAAAAAGGTTCCACTCCCAGAGCAGTACAGAACAACAGGTAAGACCGGCCTACAGAACGATTGCTACGCTTTTCCAGCTCACTCTTGGCCAATGATGAAGGAGAGCAAACCATTCACTCAGTCGAATACAGACAGTGGCCTGCTTAAATCCCAGCCTCAGCCAGGGAAGGGAAAGAGCAACCAGCCTTCGGTTTTAATCCAGCTTCTTTTTGATGGAGTATTCGGTTTTTTCTGCAAACCCCGCAGAAATCATCTCGCCGATTAAACCGAACACGATGAACTGAACGCCCACAATAATGAGGAGAATGCCCAGGAAAAACAGCGGTCGGTTGCGGATGCTATGCCCCATGAACCAGAGAATGGTTAAATACAGTTCGGTGGTGAAGCCAAGCAAAAAGCTGAGCAGCCCGAACATCCCGAAAATATGCAGCGGCGAGGTTTTGTAGCGGGTAATGAACAGCACGGTGATCAGGTCGAAGAACCCGTTAAAGAAGCGGGAGACGCCGAATTTGGTCCGGCCGTATTTGCGCGGGCGGTGCCGGACGGGAATTTCCCCCACCCGGAAGCCCTGCCACTGGGCCAGCACGGGTAAAAACCGGTGCAGCTCCCCGTACACATGAATGGATTTGATCACGTCCCGCCGGTAGGCCTTCAACCCGCAATTGAAATCGTGCAGGGGGATGCCGGTGACCCTGGCGGTGACAAAATTGAAGATCCGAGAGGGGATCACCTTGTTCAGCGGATCGTGCCGTCTTTTTTTCCACCCCGAAACCAGATCGTAGCCTTCGTCAAGTTTTTTAAGCAGATTGGGGATCTCCTTTGGATCGTCCTGCAGGTCGGCATCCATGGTAATCACCACCGCACCACGGGCGATTTTAAAGCCCTCGGACAAGGCGGCGCTTTTGCCGTAATTGCGCCGAAACGAAATGGCCCGTAGCCAGGGCATCTGTGGCTTCAATTGTTCCAGCAACTCAAACGTGCCGTCGCTGCTTCCGTCGTCCACCACAATTACCTCAAAGGCCAGATTCAGCCCCTGCATCACCTGGCAGATCTCCTGCAGGAGCACCGGCAAGGATTCCCGCTCGTTGTAGGCCGGAATGACAATCGACAGATCCATGGGCTATTCCAGATTCAGCTGCTTCACTTTCGGCGGCACCTCGATGCGCATCTCCTGCTCATCGATCGGTACATTCAATTCAATTTTTTGGTAAAACAGCGAGATTCGTTCCCGCCGCTGCAGGTGGGTTAATTGCACCAGGGCGGGAAACACGATCCCGTTTTCTTGCCGATAGCGCTTGAATTCCTGTCGAACGATGGTCCCCTCGGGGCCGATCAATTCCCACTTTTCCAGCAGGCCGGTCGCCGGGTTGACCTGGTAGCGCAATTTACGTTCCCCCTCCCGGGCCAGAAAAATGCCGTGTTTCGAGTCCACCAGAACCAGCCGGGAAGACTCGATTAAGGGCAACCCCACCACGGCGCGCTTTAGCTGGGAAAAGGTGAAATCGGTCTCAAAGAGGCGATTCAGGAAGCGGTCGCTAAGGTTACCGGCCACAAAATGATTTTCGTACTGATTGTAAACAATAAAGCGATGGGCGCCGACGAACACCTTACCCAGGTCCAGCCCAAGGGGGCCGGTGGCTTCCAGATAGGCCTTCTCCGGCTCCAGCCAGAGTACCTTTACGGTCAGATTGCCGGACTGCTGCATGGACTCCACGCTGAGGCGGGCCTTGGCACGCAGGCTGTGGAGTCGGCGTTGATTGGCCTGGTAGGCCTCGAGCCAGTGAGCCAGGTCGGGAAAAGACAGGCGGGCCGAAGGCCTGGGCACCGTGCCGGCACAGCCCAGCAAAAGCAACAACAAGGGCACCCATGTACGGGAAAGGCCTGGCTTCATGGAAGGCTGATTTTCTCCTTGAGGGCCTGATTTTGTGGATCCAATTCCAGGGCCCGGCGCCAATATTTGAGTGCTTCCTCCCGCCGGCCCATCTTGAAATAGACATCCCCCAGGTGTTCAATCACCACCGGACTGTCCTGGCGCAACTGCACTGCTTTGGAGAGGTAGCTGGCCGCCTGCTCCAGATTGCCCAGCTTGTAGTAGATCCAGCCGATGGTGTCCAGATAAGCCCCGTTGTCCGGCTCCAGGGAAATCGCCTTCTGCGCCATCCGCAGCGCCTCCTCCAGACGAATACCCCGTTCGGCCAGCGAATAACTGTAGTTGTTGAGCAAAATGGCGGCATCGGGATGAAGCGTCAGCGCGGCGTCGTACAGCGAATCCAGCCGGCTGAACTGCTTTAAATTTTCCAGAGCCACTCCCAGGGCCACCACCGTATTGAGATCCTGGGGCGCTTTGCGATTCACCTTCCACAGAATTTTGGCCGCTTCCTCGTAACGCGCCAGCTGGTTCAGGGTGGAACCGTAAAAGCTCAGTAGATCCAGGTCCTCAGGAAAAAGATCCAGGGCTTCCTGCAAGCTCTTGAGGGCCTCCTGATGATGCCCGGCCTGGGAGTAGCTCAACGCCAGACTCAACCAGGCCAGTTTGTTTTTCGGCTGCAGACGGGTCACCTTCCGGAAGTACTCGGCAGCCTGCAGGTGATTTTCCTGAGCATCGGCAATGCGACCCAGCAACAGGTAAGCCTGGTCGGCATAATCGTCTGAATCGAGCAATGGTTGCACGACCTGCCGCGCCCGATCGTACTGCTTCAAATTAAACAATCCTTCGGCCATAATCAGGCGGCTCTGCACGTCGTCGGGATTTCTGTTCAGCAGGTGCTCGAAGGTGGTGACCAGCCCCTTCCAGTCCCCCCGACTCTGGAACAATCGGTAGAGCCGGGCCATGATCTCCTGGTTGTTGGTATCCAGCTCCAGGGCCTTCTGGTAGGCCTGAATGGCAGCGGTGGTGTCCCGGTGAACTTCCATCAGCAGGTTGCCCTTCAACAGCCAGTTCAACGGCTCGTCGGGATTCTGCGCCACCAACCGATTCAAAAGCCCCTCGGCCTCGGAAAAGCGTTTCGTCTTCAGGTAGAGGGAGATCAATTGGTAGGTGTTTTCATCGCTCAGCCCGCGCACCTCCAGCAACTTTTTCCTCAGAGCGATGACCTTGTCCACCGAATCCATCTGGCTGTAAAGGAACAACAAATTGTTTTGAACCGAGGCATTGTAGGGATCCAGGTTCAGGAATCGTTCGAAGTAGCGGGCCGATTGGGCGAAATGGCGCAGCTGGTAATGGATTTCGGCCAGGTAGTAAAGAATTTCCCGGTCATCGGGGGCCAGGCGCAGGCCGCGCTGCAGGTATTGCAAGGCGCTCTCGTAATTTTCCAGGCGCATGAGGTCCCGGCCGATGGCCTTGTAAATTTCGGCCGACGTGGAGTCGTACACCAGAGCCTGGTAGTACTCCAGCAGCGCGTTTTTGTATTGATCGGTAAAATCGTACAGAGCACCGGCCCGAAAATGTTCCACCGCCCTGGCTGGAGGCTCGGGTTTTCGAACCAGGTCCCGAGTTGCCCGGCTCGCCGGACGGCTGGCCGCACATCCCCCGACCAGAAGGGCCAGTCCAATCAGCAAAATCCTTTTCATTGCTTTCCTTCGCTGTAGAGTCATTGATGCAAATTCCAATATACTCAACTCCCAATTTGTCTTCAAAGTGAAAAACTTTCGCCTGGACCCCTTACCGCGCGCAACGCAGAACGAGGTTTTGATTTCCTGGTTTGAATTTGTTCGCCCACGATGGATATTTTACCGGACTTAAATCGTACATTGACTTTCAAATTTAGTTGAATCCTTTTGCAGGCTAAAGAGTTTCACTGAGCGAGATTGTTCAACAAAGAAACGAAAACGAACCCAATGGAGCATAAACCGGCACATTCCTCGAAGACCAGTCTGCTGAACCGATTGCTGGAACGAGCCAAGCGCCATCCTCTGTGGACAACAATCATTGTTTTTACGCTATTCGTGCTGCTGTACGTGGGGTATCTGGCCATGGATCTGGCCAGCCTGGAAAAGCTGGAAAATGTCGATCCGGCCCTGGTGACGCGCATTTTTTCCGAAGACGGGGTGGTAATTCACGAGCTCTACACCTACAACCGCATCTACGTGTCCTACGACCAGATCCCCGAGCATGTGATTCAGGCGCTGCTAGCCACCGAGGATCGGGAATTTTTTGACCATTGGGGCATCAACATTAAGCGCATCCCCAAAGCGCTGCTGGTGGACCTGGCCACGCTGAGCTTCCGGCAGGGCTTCAGTACCATTACCATGCAGCTGGCCCGAAATCTTTATGCCAAGGATATCGGGTTTTCCAAAAACATCAACCGGAAAATTCGGGAAATTTTGACCGCCCTGCAAATCGAGCGCACCTATTCGAAAAAGGAAATTCTGGAAATGTACCTGAATGTGGCCTATTTCGGCCACGGGGTTTACGGCATTCAGAGTGCAGCCAAGCGCTATTTTAACAAGGACGTCAGCGACCTGACCCCCGAGGAGGGTGCGGTACTGATCGCCCTGCTCAAATCCCCGGCCCGCTATTCGCCGATCAACCATCCGGATCTGGCCCAGCAGCGGCGGAACCTGGTGCTGTACAACATGTTTGCCTGCCATTACCTGACTCGCGAGCAATACGACAGTTTGAAGGCGCTTCCGGTGGTGGTGCACCCTCCCGAGGAGCGAGGCAAAATCGCTCCCTATTTCACCGAATACGTTCGCCAGCAGCTCAACAGCCTGCAGGACTCCCTGGGGGTAAACGTGTACGAGGATGGGCTGAATGTGTACACCACCCTGAACACCCAGATTCAGGCCTGCATGGATTCGGCCATCGCCCGTTACATGCCCCAGCTTCAGAAAAAGGTGCGCGAAAACCTGCAGCGCTGGAAGGAGGAGAATCAGATTCCGGATTCGGTGTTTGAGAAAAAGTCGGAGGTTCAGATCGGCTTTGTGGCCCTGGACCACCGCAACGGTCACATTCTGGCCATGGTTGGTGGGCGGGATTTTTCCACCTCCAAATTTAATCGGGCCACCCAGGCGCGGCGCCAGCCGGGGTCGGCCTTCAAGCCGTTTCTCTACGTAGCCGCCCTGGATAACGGTTACACCCCGGTGGACAAAATTTTGAATCAGCCGGTGGTGATTACCAATCCGGACGGCACGCGCTGGGATCCGGAAAATTTTGACCACACTTTCGGCGGCCTGACCACCCTTCGGGAGGGCCTGCGCCGATCGATTAACCTGGTGGCCGCTCGCCTGATCCTGGAAATCGGCCCGCAAACGGTGGTGGATTATGCCCATCGCCTGGGCATTCACACCCCCTTGCGCCCCTATCCAAGCCTGGCCATGGGCTCCTCGGAAGTCATCCCTCTGGAACTGGTCAGCGCCTACGGGGTTTTTGCCAACAAAGGGGTTCGTGTTGAGCCGATTGCCATCACCCGTATTGAAGACCGCTTCGGCAACGTGATTTACTCGGCCAAGCCACGGCGGCAACAGGTCTTGAGCCAGGCCAGTGCTTACCTGATTACCAACATGCTGGAGACCGTGATTAACAAGGGCACCGGTGCCAGTGCCCGCTGGCGCTACCATTTCACCGCGCCGGCGGCCGGGAAAACCGGGACGACCAACGACTACACCGACGCCTGGTTTGTGGGCTTTACCCCGTATCTGACCGCCGGGGTCTGGGTTGGTCTGGACGACCCGGAACTCAAGCTCGGCCGGGGCATGACCGGCTCCCGGGCGGCCCTGCCCTTCTGGGCGCAGTTCATGAAGTGCGTTTACGATAGCCTCAAACTCCCCCACACCGAGTTTATCCAACCCTCCGATGTGATCAACCTGCAGGTCTGTCTGGACTCCGGGGACATTGCCACCAATTTCTGCCCCAATGTGGTCAACGAAGTGTTTAACGTGAAGTATCGCCCGACCCAGACCTGCAAGCTGCACCAGGGTCCCAAGCGAAAGAAGAAACCGGGCATGTTCTTTTAAGCCGGAAGCGACACCTATGGACGAACGGCGTACCGGAAAAGTGCTGAAAGTAACCCGCAAGGTGTACGATGTGATGGTCGATGGTCGGCCGGTGAAGTGCGTGGTTCGGGGGCGGCTGAGCAGTGCCGATTCCGAGTACCGCACGGTGCGTGTGGGGGACGACGTACAGGTGCGCCTGACCGGCCCCGGCGAGGGGGTCATCGAGGCCATCCTGCCCCGGCGCTCCCGGCTTTCCCGGGTGGTGGAAAGCCGTGCCTATCAGGAGCACATCGTGGCCACCAATATCGATCAGATCCTGATCATCATGTCGGCGAAAAATCCCCCCTTCAAAAGCGGATTGTTGGACCGCTATCTGGTAATTGCCGAAAAAAATGAGCTGGCCGCCGTGATTTGCGTGAACAAAATCGACCTGGCCAACCCGGCGGACTTCGGGCATTACGAAACCTACTACCGGCGGATCGGCTATCCCTTCTTTTACACCTCCGCTACCGAGGGGACCGGCCTGGAGCAGTTAAAAGCGGTGCTACAGGGTAAAGTCACCGCGCTGGTCGGCCATTCCGGGGTGGGCAAAAGCTCGTTGATTAAAGCTCTGGAACCGGGCCTGGACATTAAGGTAGGGCAGGTGAACCCCAAAACCCGCAAGGGCCAGCACACCACCACTTCGGTGCAACTGTTCCCGCTTTCCTTCGGCGGTTACGTGATCGACACGCCCGGCGTCCGGGAACTGGGCCTGTGGAATATTTTCAAAAAGGACCTCAAGCAATATTTTGTTGAATTTCGGGAACTGGAGGGGGCCTGTCAGTTCGGGGATTGCCTGCACGTGTCCGAACCGGGGTGCGCGGTGCGCGCCGCGGTGGAAGCCGGGCAGATTTTGCCCGAGCGCTACAAAAACTACCTGGCGATTTTAAATTCTCTACGCTCCGCCCCCTATGAACGGATTTAGCTCGACACCAGGAGCCACAGCGCCTGCCCCGGCGCAACACTCAGCGGACCAGCCGATGCCATGATCAGCCTTGGCGAAGGACTTTTTCTTCTCGTTTACAATCTGTTCGTTTTACCCGTGCTGCTGGCGGGCGCACACCTGTTGGCGGTGGTGGATGGCAAATTTCGCCGGGGGGTGCGGGGGCGTTACACCTGCCTCCGCCGACTCAAAGCGGCCCTGGCTGAGCTGTCTGAATCCCGGCCGCGCTTTTTGCTCCACGCCGCCTCCATGGGGGAATTTGAGCACGTCAGGCCCTTCCTCCGGCGGCTGAAACAGGCCGTACCGGATTGCTGGGTGGCGGTGACCTTTTTTTCGCCCTCCGGGTTCGAAAATGTTCGGCCGGATCGGGAGGTTGACTTTACCATGTACCTGCCGTTCGACTGGCCCTGGACGATGCGCAGGTTGTTTGCGCTGCTCAGGCCGAGGGCGCTCTTCATCTCCCGCTACGACGTGTGGCCCAATCAGATCTGGCTGGCCTACCGAAGCGGCGTGCCCGCCTTTCTCCTCAATGCCTCACTGACTCCTACCCGCTTCCATCGAGCCCTGCTGCGCCCCTTTTTGAGGCCCCTGTACCATCGGTTTGCCACCATCTTTGCCGCCAGCGACGTGGAGGCAGCCGCTTTTGCGGACATGGTCCCCGGGGCACGCCTGGTGGTGAGTGGGGACACCAAGTTCGAGCAGGTGTGGTGGCGCCGGGAGCAGGCCCAAAAACAGCCGATTCTACCCGCGGCGCTGCATCGGCAGCGGCCGGTGCTGGTTTGTGGCAGCATCTGGCCGGAAGACGCGGTGCATTTGCTGCCGGCGCTTGGCCGATTGTGGGAGGAGGTACCCGACCTGCTGGTTGTCCTGTGCCCCCACGAGCCGGAAGCGGAGCAGGTCCGCAGGTTACTGGCTGCATTTCCGGGCAGAGAGGCGGTGGTTTTTTCCCGTTTGGACCCGGCCAGCCAGCCCGATGTGCTGGTGATTGACCGGGTGGGCATCCTGCCCTTGCTTTACGCCACCGCACGGGTTGCTTACGTCGGCGGCGGCTTCAAGCAGGGCGTTCACAACATACTGGAGCCGGCCGCCTACGGGATTCCCGTCCTGTTTGGCCCCCGGCATCGGAACGCGCCGGAAGCCGAATGGCTGAAGGTGGCCGGGGCCGGGTTTGTGGTAACCGGCAGTGCAGACCTGCATCAGTCTCTGCGCCGCCTTTTCAACGACCCCACCTTTCGGGACCGGGCCGGGCGGCAGGCCGAACAGGTGGTTAAAGCCCATCTGGGGGCAACTGCAAAAATTCTGTGCGCCGTGCTGGATCGGCTTGGCCGGCAACACCCCGCTGCTGCCGGGGCTCAGCGCCGATCCTGCTGAAAAATCGACTGGCACAGAGCGTCGATCCGGGCCAGGTCCTCCGGATCCAGGCTCCAGTCTGCGCCGCCCACGTTCTCTTCCACTTGCTCGGGTCGCCGCGCTCCCACAATGGCCGAGGTGACCGCCGGATTAGCCAGCACCCAGGCAATGGCCAGCTGGCCCACCGTCTTGCCGTATTTCCGGGCTATCTCCTGCAACGCCTCCACCAGTTCCAGTGCCCGGGAGAAGAAGGGCTCCTGGAAGAACTCGCTCCGCCGGCGCCAGTCGTCCCTGGGCAGCTGGTTCAACCGCTCGCGGGTAAATTTGCCCGTTAGCAGGCCGTTTTGCAATGGACTGTAGGCCACCACCCCCACACCATGTTCCCGGCACCAGGGGAGAATTTTTTGCTCCACTTCCGGGTAGAGAATTCGATGGAGCATGCTGTACGGGGGCTGCAGGGATTGCACCGGATGAATCCGCTGGCAGCGCTCCAACAAATCGACCCCGAAATTGCTGACTCCGATGTAGCGTACCAGCCCTTCCTCCCGCAGGCGAACCATTTCCCCCCAGCTTTCCTCCACCGGCGTGTCTGGATCCGGCCAGTGAATCTGGTACAGATCGATCACATCCACCTGGAGCCGTTTCAGGCTCTGCTGGCATTCCCGGCGGATGCTCTCCGGACGCAGATTGTTCCGAATGCGACCCTTTTGATCCCACACCAGCCCGCACTTGGTGGCAATGAAGACCTCGTCCCGATGCCCGCGAATGGCCTCTCCCACCAGCTGTTCGCTTTTACCCAGCCCGTAAACCGGTGCTGTATCGATCCAGCTGATACCCAGATCCAGAGCACGTTGAATGCTGGCAATGGATTGCCGATCGTCCTGCGGGCCCCACCCCCAGGCCCAGGGCCCACCGATGGCCCAGGCACCGAAACCGATGGTGGAGATCCAGGGCCCGTTGGTTCCTAACTGGCGTTGCTCCATGTTTTCCTCCTATGGTTGGTCTTTTTTGCCGGGGTCTTCTCCCTGGAGGGCGACCACTGTGGCGCCCCAGCCCCCGGCAGATCCCTCCTGCCAAAAGGCCGCCACTGCCGGATGCTTTTTCAGGATGGCGTGCACCACCCTGCGCAGGGTGCCTGTCCCCTTCCCGTGAATGATCCGAATCTGCACAATGCCCCGCTCCCGGCAGGCCTGAATGTACTCGGGCACCAGCACTTTCACGTCGCGGGGATGGAACATGTGCAGGTCCAGCACCCCGTCGATGGGAAATTCGAGGGGTTCCTGGTCGTCTCTGTTATCGTGGACGGACATTGTGTTTCGCCTCCCGCAGGCTCGGGATTCAATCAGGGTGCCAGGCGCAGTTTTTGCCAGCCACCGGCCGGCTGGCGACGATAAGCCACCCGATCGTGCAGGCGATCCTCGTGCCCCAGCCAGAATTCCCAGTATTCGGGTTTCAGCCAGTAGCCGCCCCAGTATGGCGGGCAGTGTGCCGCCCTGCCGGGCGTTTTCTCCAGAAATTGCTGAAAAGCCCCTTCCAGCGTCTTGCGGTCCGGGACGGGCCGGCTCTGCGGCGAAATCCAGGCGGACACTCGGCTGCGCAGCGGCCGCTGCCGAAAATACTGCTCTGCAGTTTCCCGGGAGGCTTTTTCCACCCGGCCTTCGATACGAATCTGGCGATGCAGCACCCGCCAGTAAAACAGCAGGGCC
>RFHE01000326.1 GCA_003696445.1 Calditrichota bacterium
CCAGGCAGGCCCTGCTGTCCGTAAAAATAAATGCCCAGCCCCTCCCGAACACCCAGATCCCCGTAACTGAACGGGATCATGGTTTTGACAAACAACATGGCCGACACGGCCTGGAGGGTATGTCCCCAGGCCACCGGCGTAAAGGCCTGAATCATGCAGTGGTACTGCACCAGAATTACCAGATACCAGCCGGCGGTCAGCAGAACCAGCCGGGCCACGTGGGCGCGGTCCAGAGCCTCCAGGCCGGAGATCAATCGCCCCAGCGACCGCCGCCAAGGCAACAGGTCCACCAGGCTGTACAGAAAACCCCGCGTCCAGCAGGGGTTGAAAACCAGGACCCACAGGACGGTCACAACCAGCGCACTTAAAATGAGCAGGGGAAGGTAAACCCAGTGCAGGCCGGCAAAGCGATCCCACAGGAAACGGCTCAAGCCCAGCAAGCCGACGGTTGAGGAGACCAAAATATTTAAAAATTTGTCCACCAGGTTCAGGCCGGTTACCGGAAGCGGTTCCCGGTGGGGCAGGTAAATCGCCCGGCCCAGCTCTCCCAATCGACCGGGGGTCACCGCCCCCAGGGTGTAGCCCAGCATGAGGGAGCCGAAGGCCTCGCCGGGTGCCAGGTCCGGGAAAGCGCTGCGCAACAGCAGGAGCCATTTCCAGTAAGCCAGGGCGATATTCACAACCACCAGCAGGCTGCCGGCCAGCAAAAACCACCGGTTCGCCCGGGCCAACTGGTCCAGCAGCATCAGCCCGGGATTTACCTGCCGGTAGAGCAGCCATACCAGGGCCACCCCTGCGGCCAGCTTGCCCCAGAAGATCAATTGCTTCCGCAACGGGGAGCTCCCCTGGCCGGGTAACGACAGCGGGGTTGCTTCCGAACCGCGTTCCACAGGCCTCCTTTAGCTCAGTTTCAGCAGGTTTAATCCAAAATCGGCATGTTCTGCCCGCTGGACCGATTCAGGAAACGGGCGAATCACCAGTTCAAGTGTCACCGCAACCAGCCCGTCGAAAAAATGGCCGCCCAGGGTGCGGAAGTGCGCATCGGAAAGCACCGCATGGGCATGCACAAACGGCTGGCCATCCACGGTAGTAATGTTCCCGCTCAGCGAAAGCAGCTCGTACACCCCCGGCATGGTCCGTTGCAGGTACCGCCGATCGGGGATGCTGTAATAACCAAGCTCAACCTGCTCCAGCGCCCCGATGCCCTGCAGATACCCGGAGGCTACCCCCTGTTGCTGCAAAAACCCATCCAGGGTATTCCGCACGCGCTCCCCTCGATCCATCCGAAGCAAAAAATAGTCACCGAGCTTTTTAAATTCCATGGAGCAGGCCTCCTCTGTTAAATCCATCAGGTGGTTTTCTCCGGCCGGAAAATCCCCTCCGATCCCGATCCCCCCGGACCAGCTCGATCAAACCTCCCGGTAATACTTGATGTGCGGGTCCAGCGCATCCCGAAGCGCATCGCCCAGAAAGGAAAAACCGAGCACCAGAATCATGATGGCCAACCCGGGAAAGGTCGTCAGGTGCGGGGCTTCCAGCAGATACTGGCGTCCCTCGGACAGCATGCCTCCCCAGCTGGGCGTGGGAGGCTGGGTGCCCAGGCCCAGAAAGGAAAGGCCGGCTTCAGTGATGATCATGCTGGCCATGCCCAGGGTGGCCATCACCAGAACCGGGTTGAAGGTGTTGGGCAGCAGGTGAAAGAAGATGATCCGCACCCGGGAGAAGCCCAGCGCGCGGGCCGCCTGCACATATTCCCGTTCTTTCTCCTTCAGCACTTCACCCCGCACCAGGCGGGCATAGGACTTCCAGCCCACCAGCGAAAGCGCGATCAACACGTTGTTGAAGCTGGGACCCAGAATAGCCATGATGCCGATGGCCAGCAAAATGCCCGGGAACGCCAGCAGAATATCGGTGATGCGCATCAGAATTTCGTCCACCCAGCCGCCCAGGTAGCCGGCCACCCCACCAATCAGCATGCCAAAAACCGCGCTGACGCCCACGGTCACAAAGCCAACCTTCAGCGAAATGCGCGTTCCGTAGATAATGCGGCTCAAAATGTCCCTTCCCAGATCGTCCTGGCCCAGCCAGTGCTGCGGCGAGGGCGGGCGCAGGGTTTCGCTCAGGTGTTGCTGGTAGGGATCGTACGGGGCAATCTGCGGGGCGAAAACGGCAACCAGCACGGCCAGCGCCACAATACAGGCCCCGATCAGACCGGTCGGCGACCGGAACACCCTGCCCAGAACATACCGCCAGTAGGAGAATCTGGCCGGATTGCTGGTGGTTGGTAATGCGGTTGCACTCATGGCCACTTATTCTGTTCGCGCAGCATTTAAGATAGGTCGCCTCCGGCCGAATGCACAACCTTTTTGTCTTCCCGTGCCGGGGGCTTACAGGGCGACCGAAAGGGAAAAACGCTGGCCATTGCCCAGATCGTTCTTGAGCGGGGTGTAGCTGTAATTGAACTCAAAAGCAGTCTTTCGAACGCCCACCCCGACGCTGAAGCGCTGGTTCTCGATACCACTCACCCACCCGGAGCGAATGAACAGCTGCTTCCAGATAGAGAGTTCGGCTCCGGCATGCAGGCGTGCCCCGTCCGAGCGCGGCTTGCTGACATCCGTGGCAAGCAACACCTGCCAGCCTTCTTTAATCGCCAGGGGCAGGGCCACCCCGGCCCGAAAGGTGGTGGGCAATCGGGTCCGCTCGTGGACCAGTTTGCTCATCCTTCCCAGATGCTGGAGGGAAGCGGCGATCACCACCCCGTGGACCGGCAACCGATAACGCAGCCCCAGGTCCACGGCCAGACCCGGTGCCGATTCCACGTAAATTTTTTCGAACAGATATTTGACGGTAACCCCTGCACTGACCCGGGGCGTCAGGCGGCGGGCATAGGAGAGCCCCATGGACAGATACTGTGCGCTCACCGTCTCCAGCGGCAGGGTGGACGGAATGCTGCGCAGCGGAATGTCCCCGATGTTGAAGTGGTACACGTGGAAGGCAAAGGCATGGCTCGTTCCCTTCAGCTGCAGGGCGGCAAAATTGGAGACCACGTCCAGGAACCACCGATTGTGCATCAGGGTCAGGTTGGAATGGCGGCCGTCGGCCAGGCCGGCAGGATTCCAGTAGGCAGCCAGGGCATCTGTAGCCACGGCGGTGTAGGCTTCGCCCATGGCGGCGGCGCGCGCACCGGCACCCACTTTCAAAAAAGCCAGGCCGCTCCCTCCCCCACTCCCCGACGCCCACAGGCCCGGGGTTACGCTCACAATGCCCCACAGCAGAATCATCACCCGAATGCAAGCGGCTCTTTCCATTCCATGCTTCTGCATGTACCTTTCCCCGTACCGATTTTTCCTCAGTTCAACTAAAACAAAAATTGCCAGGAGAACACATGGGTGGCCCCTTCGCCAAAAGCATCGTCCACGAAGGCGTAATCCAGCACCAGGTTTAGTCTGTCCAGGGCGCGAAAATCGAAGCCCAGCCCGGCGGTCAGGCGATTGTCGTCGTAC
>RFHE01000327.1 GCA_003696445.1 Calditrichota bacterium
CCGGGGCCTGTTGTTGTGAGGGGATTACTGGTCGGAGAGGGCGGCTTTAGCCCGCGCGCGACGCTTAATTTCCGGCCAGATGCGCTCCACCTCGTCCCGGATGATTTGAAACACTTTCCGATACTGATCGATGTTCCGCCCGAAGGGATCTTCGATGGAAGCCCTGGAAGTGGGGTGATGGCGATTGAATTCCCGGAGGGTAAAAATTTTATCCTGATGTTGCGGAAAGATTGCCTGCAGGTCCCGCTTGTGATGTTCGCCCATGCACAGAACCAGATCGGCCCGTTGCATGAGATGCGAATCCACGTGTTTGGAGCGATGGACCGGTGGCTCCAGCCCGGCCTCCTGGATAACCGTCACGCTCAATTCGGTGGGCGGCAAGCCTTCGTTGGCCCAGGTGCCTGCAGAATCTACCGAGATGAGCGCTTCCAGGCCCTCTTGCAAAACCTTTGCCCGAAGCAGGGATTCGGCCATGGGTGTGCGGCAGATGTTGCCCGTGCAGATAAACAGAATCCGATACATCTCAAGCCCTTTGCTGAACGGGTCCCAGCAATGCGAAAAAGCGTTTATTGTTCCCCCTGCGTGTTCAGTTAGATCCCACCAGGATAGGTTCCCAATGCTCCCGTAATGGTGACCAAATTTAGTGTTTATCCTTGCTCGAAAAAACGATTTATTTCCTCAGCTGCCAGGGCTCCCCGCCGGACGAGCTGGTAAGACCACCGCTGAGGGTCGATTTGAATAATTGTCGATGGCACTTGCAACAGACAGGGGCCTCCATCCAGTACGAGATCCACCTGGTCTTTCAAAGAATCGGGCACTTCCGGCAAAGCTTTAGGCGGGGCTTGGCCAGAGAGATTGGCACTGGTGGTAACCAGCGGTTGGCCCGCCGCCTGGACCAGTTGAAGCGATGGCCGGTGGGCCGGTAAGCGAAAGCCCAGCAACGGAAACTGATTCCAATAAAGGATGGGCAGGGTTCGCTTTCTGGGCAACAGCACGGTGAGGGGTGCCGGGAAGGCGGCCTGCAGAAATCGGCGCAACCGGCCGTCTTCCCAGCCGCTGAGCTGTAGAATCGCCTCCACCCGGGCGACCATCAGCGTCAAGGGCTGGTTGGGGGGGCGTTGCTTGATTCGGGCAATTCGGTGCAGGGCATCTTCCCGGTCCCAGCGGGCTGCCAGTCCGTAAACGGTTTCGGTAGGATGGAGAAGCACGCCCCCGCCGCGCAGAATGGCCCCTGCCTGCTGCAACACGTCCTGAGGTATCTCATCTTGTGCAATCTTGACAATGAAAGGGGTCATCGCACCACGCCTCCCTCTTGCGGATGGGTTGGGACCTGCAGGCAGTCCGCCACAACAGGCCACACCTGTTCCAACGGGATGTCTTTCATACACCGATGATTTTTGAGGGGGCATCTGGCTGGACCGTGGCGGTTGCAGGGACGGCAGGCCAGCTCGCTTCGCTGAACGATTTTGTCCTCCGGGCCAGGGGGAAAAAACCCGAATTCGGGCACGGTGGGCCCGAACAGTGCCACAACCGGGGTTCCAACGGCCCAGGCCAGGTGAACCGGAGCGCTGTCGTTCCCCACCAGCAGCCGGGCTCGGGCAATCAGGCAGGCGGACTGGCGCAGGGTGAGCCGCCCGGCCCCATTGAAAGCAAAACCTCCCGCCCGGCGGACAATGGCATCGCACAGGGCTCGGTCTTCCTTCCCCCCCACCAGCGCCACAGCGAATCCGGACTGTGCGAGCTTTCGGGCCAGGTCGGCAAAGCGTTCCCCGGGCCAGCGCTTGGTCGCCCAAACCGATCCGGGTGCCAGCACTACCAGCGGCCTTTCCTTCCCCACGCCCTTTCTGGACAGCCAGCCTGCCACAGCCTGTTCATCGGCTGCTGTAAAGGCAATCTGTGGCCGGACCAGCGCCCGATGCCTGTAGCCCAGCGGTTCCAGAAGGCTCAAATTGCGCCTGGCCTCGTGCCAGTGCTGCCGGTAAGGCACGGCCTCGGTAAACAGGAAGCGGCCCGGGCTGCGGTCAAAGCCGATGCGGCGGGGAATCCCGGCCAGCCACACCAGCAGGGCGCTGCGCAAGGACCGATGGGGCACCAGTGCAAGCTGGTAGCGCCGACGGCGCAGGCCACGGCAAAGGCGCCAAAACGCGCCGACGCCCCTCTCCTGGCCATGCTTGTCGTAAAGCCAAAGGGTTGAAATGGACGGATGCGTTTCCAACAAGTTTTGCCAGCGGGGCAGGGTTAATAAGTCAATTTCGGCTCCAGGGGGCGCGATCCGGGCGGCCTCCTGAACCAGAGGTAGGCTCAGAATGACATCCCCGACAAATGCGGTCTGCACAACCAGAATACGGCGATAAGAAAGAGCCATGGTCTTTTCCGGCGAGCGAATTTGCTTCCCTTCTGCCCGGGCTGCTCAGAGGCGTTGTTCAATCAGTTCCACCAGGCGAGTCAGGTCGAAGGGCTTGACCAGATAGGCGTAAATCCCCGAGGCCTCCAGGCGGCGCTGCTGACTCCTATCCTCCGAACCGGTGGTAATGATGACCGGAATTTCCGGGCGTACTTTGAAGATTTCTTGGAGCACCGTCTCCCCTTCCATATCGGGCAGGGTCAGGTCCAGAAGAACCAGCTGGATGTCGAAGATGTGGCGCGAAAATTGGTCAATTCCCTGCTCGGCTGTGACCGCGGTCAAAACCTCGTAGCCTTTTACATCCAGCAATTTTCGGATCATCCAGACCAGGTCGAAATCGTCTTCGATGATCAGGATTTTTGAAGCCATAATTACCTGTTTTTTAAAGCGTTACAAATCTGTACTTCTCAGGCCGGTTTTAGAGCCCTGTCCAGGCTCTCTACGCCGTTTTTCAGGTCATTTTTTGTGCAGGAGCAGAAAAAAATTGCGCCGGTGTTACTTAAATCAAACCCAGCTTGCGCCATAGGTTTATTTTTTTTACAGAACCAAACACAGGGAGTCTGCCATGAGAAACCTTCGCGAAATCCGTCAGGCCTACGAAGAAAACTACCGGCAGATGCTGGAAGTGATTCAACAGATGGGCGGCGACCATCAGATTAAATTTCACCGCTCCCGCAAGACCGCTCTGTATCGGCGCCTGAAGGAATTACAGCGACGCGAACATCATCTGGACCAGCTGGAGAACCGACTCCGCGCAGCCAAAGGTTTGCTGCACTGATCATTCCACCGGCTGGGTTCGGTACTGATCGACAAAGGCCTTCACCCTGGATTCGACTGCATCGCAAAGGGCCTCAATTTCCCGGCGCATGGTTTCTCTGTCCAACTGCCGGGCGGTCGGGTCCTCAAACTCCCAGACCAGCTTTTCGTACGGATACGGAATCTCCGGCAGTTTTTCCTCCAGCGAAGGATGCATGAGGACGATGATGTCGAATTTTTGATTTTCGATCACTTCGTAATATTTAGAGAAAAAATAATTCAGGTTAAATCCACGGCTTTCCAGCACCTCGCGAACCAGATAGTGGACCCGGTCCGGCCGAATGCCAAAGCTGTGCGCATTGAAATAGGGTCTTCCCAGCCGCCGGAGATAGGCTTCGGCAATGATGCTCCGGCACACATTTCGCTCCGAAAAAAAGGCCACATTCTTTCTTTCCATCGTTCCTCCTTTAACACAATTTGAGCCCCTCGTTACCTGAGCCGGTTCTTCTCAATGCGGTTCTTTTCCGAGCAATTTCACCATGATGGCCTTCTGAACATGGAGGCGGTTTTCCGCCTCGTCGAAAACAATGGCATGCTCGCTTTCCATGACCTCGTCGGTAATTTCTTCTCCCCGGTGAGCCGGTAAACAGTGCATGACCAGCACATCAGGTCCGGCCAACTTAACCAGCGCCATATTTAATTGGTAGGGTTGAAAAATCTTTTTCCGCTGTTCGGCTTCCTGTTCCTGGCCCATGCTGGCCCACACATCGGTGTAGAGGACATCGGCCTGCTGGACCGCCTCCCGAGGGTCGTGGGTCAGTTCAATGCGGCTCAGGCCGGCTTCCCGAGCACGCTGAACCGTTTTTTCGTCCGGTTCGTAGCCGGGAGGCGTGCAAATGACCAGATGAATGGGAATACGCGCAGCAAAATTAATCCAGGAATGCGCCACATTGTTGCCATCGCCGATAAACACAATCTTCAGGTCTTCGATGCGTCCCCGCTGTTCCAGAATGGTAAAAGCGTCGGCCATGATCTGACAGGGGTGGTTGTAGTCGGTCAAGCCGTTAATGACCGGGACACTGGCAAAGCGGGCCAGTTCCTCGATATGGGCATGGTCGAACAGGCGTGCCATGATCAGGTCGTTGTAGCGGGAGATGACCCGAGCAATGTCCTTAATGGCCTCCCGCTTGCCGATGCCGATGTCCTGAGGCGACAGGTAAAGGGCGTGGCCCCCCAGCTGAAACATGCCCGTTTCAAAGGAAATGCGGGTACGGGCACTGGGCTTGGCAAAAATCATGGCCAGAGTATGGCCGGCCAGTATCGGGTGGGCTTCTCTACGGCGGGTTTTTTCTTTCAACACGCTGGTCAATTCAAAGGTTTGCAGAATTTCTTCCCTGCTCAGGTCGGTAATGGCCAGAAAATCCTTCTTCACTGCACCACCTCCATTTTCGTTTTCAGTCGAAATCGCTCCCTTGGTAGCGTTTGGCTGTGTTCTGCCTGCAGCCGTTTTCCTTAAATTGAACGCGTTTACAGAATGAACTTCCTGAGGTCTTCATCCTCCACAATGTTTTTGAGGCGCTTGCGGACAAAATCGCCGGTAATGGTCACTTTTTTTTCTGCACTATCCGGCGTTTCGAAGAGCACATCTTCCAGCAAGGTGGTCATGACGGTTTGCAGCCGCCGGGCCCCGATGTTTTCCGCCTTGCTGTTTACATAGCTGGCGGTCTCGGCGATGGCCCGGATGGCGTCGTCGGTAAACTCCAGCTCCACGCCTTCGGTGGCCAACAGCGCCTTGTATTGTTTGATCAGGGCGTTTTCCGGTTCGGTCAGGATGCGGATGAAATCCTCGGTGGTCAGGCTGTTGAGCTCGACACGGATGGGGAAGCGCCCCTGCAATTCAGGGATCAGGTCCGACGGCTTGGACATGTGAAACGCCCCGGAAGCGATGAACAGGATATGATCCGTACGCACCATGCCGTATTTGGTGACCACGGTGGTTCCTTCCACCACCGGGAGCAAATCCCGCTGCACCCCTTCCCGGGAAACGTCCGGCCCGTGTTTGCCGCCGGTGGCCGCCACTTTGTCGATCTCATCCAGAAACACAATGCCCGAGTTTTCCACCCGGTGGATGGCATCCCGGATTACTTCTTCCATATCGATCAGCTTCTGCGCTTCCTGCTGGGTCAGGAGGGCCAGCGCCTCGGGAACGGTCACCCGGCGCCGCTTTACTTTTTTGGGCATGATGTTGCCGAACAGTTCCTGCAGGTTAATTCCCATTTCCTCGATGCCCACCGGGGAAAAAATTTGCATCATCGGGGTGGTATCGGCGGGCATCTCTATCTCTACCGTTCGGTCGTCCAGCTCGCCGGCCAGCAGCTTTTCCCGCATGCGTTCCCGGACCCGCTGGTGTTTGTTTTCCGGTGCCTCCTCGGCAGCTTCCATGGCACCGGGATATTCCGGCGTTTTGGGGACCGGGATCAGGATATCGAGCAACCGTTCCAGCGCCAGCTGACGGGCCTTTTCCTGGACGGCCTTTTTCCGCTCCTCGCGCACCATGTTTACCGCAATATCTACCAGGTCCCGGATCATGCTCTCCACATCCCGGCCCACATAGCCTACCTCGGTAAATTTGGTGGCTTCCACTTTAATGAAGGGGGCATGGGCCAGCTTGGCCAGGCGGCGGGCAATTTCGGTTTTCCCCACGCCGGTGGGACCGATCAGGATAATGTTATTGGGCATGATTTCTTCGCGAAGGGCGCTGGGCACCTGCTGGCGTCGCCAGCGATTGCGCAGGGCAATAGCCACCGAGCGCTTGGCGTTATCCTGACCGATGATGTATTTGTCCAGCTCCTGGACGATTTCGCGGGGCGTTAATTCCCGAAAGTTCGATTTCATTGACTGGTTCTCCATGGTTGGCATCCTTACTCGAGGGTTTCCACCACAATTCGATCGTTGGTGTAAATACAAATTTCGGAAGCAATTTTCAGGGCCTGGGCGACAATTTCCCGGGCAGAGAGGGTGGAATTGGCTTTAAGGGCCCGCGCGGCGGCCAGGGCGTAGGGCCCGCCGGAGCCGATGGCCAGAATCTGATCGTCGGGCTCCACCACGTCCCCGGTACCGGAAATGATCAGCGCGGTTTGCCGGTCCAGCACAGCCAGCATGGCTTCCAGATGGCGCAGGTATTTGTCCGTCCGCCACTCTTTGGCCAGTTCCACGGCCGCCCGGGTCACATTGCCGCTGTAGCGCTCCAGCTTTTCTTCGTATTTCTCAAACAGAGTAAAGGCATCCGCGGCCGACCCGGCAAAGCCGGCCAGAATCTTCTCGTTGTAGAGCCGGCGGATTTTTCGGCTGTTGTGCTTCATTACCGTCTGGCCCAGGGTGACCTGCCCATCGCCTCCCAGGGCCACCTGGCCATTGTGGATCATTCCCAGAATGGTCGTCCCGTGTATTTTCAAGTCGCTCATTAGTCCTTATCCCTGGTTTTCAAATCCGTGTCTGTTCTGTCGTTTCGCTTTTTTGTTCCCGAACCAACGAAATTTAAACCCGAGCCCCGGCCGGCACAATTGAAACTCATTTCCAGCAGGCCCCCTCGAAGGGTTTCCGGGCCGGCCAGATGCTCTCCAGCGTGTGGACGCCACACCGCAGGGTGAGTGA